>CALPQG020000099.1 GCA_943325655.2 Bifidobacterium breve
CCGATGATAGATGATACTCCGATGGTGATGACCCGATGATGACTGATGATACTTCAACGCCAGGTGATGGGCAAATCCTTTAAGTCGTCAACTCCTTCACAATTCCAAGTACTGTTTTATAATTCAGAGGAAACTCCAGCAATACGTGTAAGAAGCTCAATAAGTACATCACCATAAAACCCAGGCTGTAATCGTAAATATAAATGACTATCGCAGTGAGCCAGGCGACAAGTACAAAAACAAGCCGTAATTTGGGTACTTCATGCCATTTGATAACGGAGGTCTTGGAAAACCAATTGAGGTAATGGTAGGTGTAAGCAAAGGCTATAAAGCGCATCACCATTATCCCCACGGTAGATTTATACACGCCATCGACATTTGCCAATTCGGTGTAACCCAAATTTGTTAAGATGGTAAAGTTCATTGTTAGGAATAACTTGAAATTAGCCACCCCAAAATCACTCACGATATAATTCCAGCTGATGGGTAAAATCACCACAATGGAACATAATACATACATCATTAAAGAGATATAGCCAGATTTACTTTTTGACTTTAATGCTCCATACCAAATAAACAAGCCAGTAAAAATGCTTACATGAATAATGGTAGGCATATAAACCATAAAGATCAACCTGAAAAATTCTAATTCATAAAATAAGATCAGCAGGAATAAGGCAAACAATAGGAACATCATTCTATACAACCACTTTTCTATATACACCATCACAATAGCCAAGGCTACGGACAAAAACACAAATGAACTTACCCAGCGTACTTTGGCGGTGAACACATAAGAAACCAAAAACACACCTACAGCAAGTAATAAAAAAGGAATAAAATCAGCTTTGAACTTGCTGTAATAGTTTTTATCATGCAACCATGATATTTCCGTGAGGTAGTGTAAGGGTCCTAAAATGCCATACGAGATTAAAAATACTTCAAATGGTAAAATTACTGCTGCAACTGCTGCTATCAACATCAAAAAAATATTGGTATAATTGAGTTGGTCTAAAGTAAGTTTTTCAAACATGGTATTAAGTATTCAGTTAACGGTTTTGCGGTTAACTGGTTTAAAATATAATTCATTCCAAATTAATCAAAAACCCTTTAAAACAAAAATCCCGTCTCGTTGAATAACGTGACGGGATTTTATTTTTGAATAATCGTTAATTGATTAACGTTGAACTTTTACTTGTACGCTTGCTTCACCTGAAATAGATGAATTACCATTTGCAGATTTAACAAGTACTAATCCCTTTTTACCCGCTACAGTTTGGAAAGCAAAAACTACATTAGTTGGAGCTGAAGTATATTTCACACTTGTAGCTGAAATGCTTGAAGGAATTTTAGCTAATAAAGCTGTCTCTCCGTCAATTGCATTAAATTCTAATTCACTTACAGTGGTAGTAGCAAATCTTGTATCATTTCTATTTGCTGCATCCCAAGTAGTTAATGTAAATTTCAATTCAACAGCTGCATCTTTTAAACTACCAAAAATATAATCAGTAGTATTAGGAGTTACGTAAGCAAAATCAACAGATTTTTCTCTTGCATCGACTGAATCAGCTACCATTCTCATATAATTAGTACCATCAATAGTTGCAAACAGTGAACCTAAGGTAGAATTAGCAGTATTACCTAAAGTAGTTACGTAGTTATTAATTAAAGAACCTTCAGCATATTTAAAAGTAACAATTGCATTACCACCAAATACCCTGTTTTTACCTGGGTTAGTGAAATCACCAGCTCCATTAGTAATCCAGATAGTGTATACATCAGATTTTGCACTTGCACCTCTTAATTTAACAGGAACATTTAATTTAAATGCATTACCTATTCCTGATGGAATTTCGAAAGTGTAACCAGATTTTGCATCAAATTCAAAATTTGCACCTGTTCCATCATATTTTTTACCAACCAATTTACTTGGATAGGTAACTCCAGTTGCAACACCGTTATCTTCAGATAACATCATATAAATTCTTGTAGATTTTGTTGTTGTTGCATTTACTTCTAAAGAGATATAAGCACTATCACCAGTGGTAGAAACAGTCACTGTAGGAACTGAAAATGTTCCCGATGTACCATCAGTAAATTCAACTTTTGCTACAGGTTTTGAAGTATCTACCGGAGTAACTTCGTCATTCGTTTTGTTACAGCTTGAAAAAAGTACTGTTCCAGCAAATGCTAAACCAGCAATAATTTTGAATGATTTCTTCATGAAAATTTAATTAAGTTTATTGATTGTTAAAGTTTATTTAAATTAAGATTAGTTGCAAATAAAATTGTTTTTGATAAGTTTTCCAAACATCTATGTATAAAGAAATTGTAAAGTTTATACTTCTTCAATCAATACACATTTTCCTGACACCATATCTGCCTCTACTGATTTGAATTTAACGTCCCTGGCAATAGTGCCATCCATATATTGCACCGTTACTTTGTCATTTCTGCCGGGGCCTTTGTCAGCAATTATCGGTGCTTTTTTGGGTTGTTCCTGTTCTTCCACTTCCGGGCTTTGTCTTCCGACACTTAAGACCGATCGGGCTTCTTCTTTATTCTCTTTGTACACTTGTTTCGGTGCAATTCTTCTTGGAGCGGCTTCCTGCACGTCAGAAGTATCTACCTGTGGCAAGTCGCCTTTGAATAAGAAGTGTATAATTTCTTCATTTACCTTGTTCACAAAAGTTTTAAACAAGTTAAATGATTCCATTTTGTAAATCAATAATGGATCTTTTTGCTCATAAACCGCATTTTGTACAGATTGTTTCAAGTCGTCCATTTCTCTCAAATGGTCTTTCCACAATTGATCAATGATAGACAATGAAGCAAATTTTTCTTTGGAATAACTTAATTCATAGCCATTGTTGCTCAAAGCTTTGTTCACATTGCAAACTACGGTCAATTGTTTTTTTCCATCAGCCAATGGGAATACTACGTTTTCCACATTCACTCCCTGGTTTCTCAAATCTTTAAGAATTGAAACGCATTTTGTTCCCAAACTCTCTTTGCGGGCAGTATAATTTTTTACCGCTTCATTGAATAGTTCTTCGGTAATGTTCTCAGGTTTTTCTTTTTCAAATTGCTCATGGTTGTATTCTGGAGCAAATCCAAAGATGTTGATAATGTTATACCTGAAGTTTTCGTAATCTTTAGACATTTTGGTATTGCTGGCAATGTCCTGACAACTGTCATACACCATGTTCAATACATCTGTTTCTAAACGCTCTCCAAACAAAGCATTTCTACGACGTGAATAAATAACTTCTCTTTGGTTATTCATAACATCATCGTATTCCAACAAACGCTTACGCATCCCAAAGTTGTTTTCCTCTACTTTTTTCTGTGCACGTTCAATAGAACTGGTAATCATAGCATGTTGAATTACCTCTCCTTCTTCAAGACCCATTCTGTCCATCAATGAAGCAATTCTATCAGAACCAAACAAACGCATCAGGTTATCTTCCAGGGAAACAAAAAACTGTGAAGACCCAGGATCTCCCTGACGCCCCGCACGACCACGCAACTGTCTATCGACCCTACGCGATTCATGGCGTTCTGTACCAATAATGGCCAAACCACCAGCAGCTTTTGCCTCAGCCGTAAGTTTAATATCCGTTCCACGACCCGCCATGTTGGTTGCAATGGTTACTGCGCCCGCTTTACCAGCTTCCTGCACAATTTCGGCTTCACGTTGGTGGTGTTTTGCATTCAGTACTTCGTGTTTGATTTTGCGAATACTCAACATTCTGCTCAATAACTCTGAAATCTCTACCGAAGTGGTACCCACCAATACTGGTCGGCCTTGTTCATTCAATATTACAATTTCATCTGCAACCGCATTGAATTTTTCACGAACACTTCTAAATACTTTGTCTTGTGTATCAGCCCTTTGAGTTGGTTTATTGGTTGGAATAGTTACTACATCCAATTTATAAATTGTCCAAAACTCTCCCGCTTCAGTTTCTGCTGTACCGGTCATACCACTTAATTTGTGGTACATCCTGAAATAGTTTTGTAAAGTTACTGTAGCATACGTTTGGGTAGCGTCTTCTACTTTTACATTTTCTTTCGCTTCAATGGCTTGGTGTAATCCATCAGAATAACGACGCCCTTCCATCACACGACCTGTTTGTTCATCAACAATTTTTACTTTGCTGTCAACAATGATGTATTCCGTATCTTTTTCAAAAAGTGTATATGCTTTTAACAATTGATTTACAGAGTGAATACGGGCTGATTTCTCAGAATATTCTTTGATCAATTGTTCTGTATTTTGAAGTTTTGTAGATTCCGTTAACGTTACATCGCCTTCAATTTTGGCCATTTCAGTTCCCAAATCTGGCAAAATAAAGAAGGTTGGGTCTTCACCTTCTCCAGTAATCAGGTCAATACCTTGTTCGGTAAGGTCAATAGAATTGTGTTTTTCATCAATGGTAAAATACAAAGGCGCATCGGCTTTCGGCATTTCACGGGAATTGTCTTGCAGGTAAAAATTTTCTGTGGTTTGTAATATCTTTTTATTCCCTGATTCACTCAAAAACTTAATCAGGGGTTTGCTTTTTGGTAAACCTCTATAAGCCCTGAATAAAGCTATACCGCCATCTTTTTCGTTGCCTTCTCCAATTAATTTTTTGGCTTCCACCAAATAGCCATTCATTAATTTTTTCTGCGCATCCACCAATTTGGCAACACGAGGTTTCAAGTCATAAAACTCATGTTCATCACCTCTTGGCACTGGGCCTGAAATAATCAAAGGTGTTCTTGCATCATCAATCAATACTGAATCGACCTCATCGACCATGGCGTAATGGTGTTTTCTTTGCACCAAATCTTCGGTATCACGTGCCATGTTATCACGCAAATAATCAAATCCAAATTCATTGTTGGTACCGTAAGTAATATCCGCTAAATAAGCATTTTTACGGGCTTGGGAATTAGGCTCGTGTTTGTCAATACAATCGATGGTAATGTGGTGAAATTCAAACAATGGCGCCATCCATTCGGAGTCACGTTTGGCCAAATAATCATTGACAGTAACCACGTGAACGCCTTTTTTGGCCAATGCATTTAAAAAAGCAGGTAAGGTTGCCACCAAAGTTTTACCCTCACCAGTGGCCATTTCAGAAATTTTTCCTTGGTGTAAAACAATTCCACCAATCAACTGTACATCATAATGTACCATATCCCAAAGCACTTCATTTCCGGCAGCGAGCCATTTGTTATGCCATACCGCTTTGTCGCCTTGCACTTCCACATTTTTCTTGTGGCGTGAAATTTCTCTGTCAAAATCTGTTGCAGTAACTTCTAATTTACCATTTTCTTTAAAACGACGTGCCGTTTCTTTCACTACAGCAAAAGCTTGTGGCAATACTTCCATCAAAGCTTCTTCTAAAGATTTATTACGTTGAATTTCTAATTTATCAATTCTGGAAAAATAAACTTCTTTTTTATTGATATCGCTGGAAGCTGAAACTTTATCGTTCAAATCTTTCAATTCATCGTCAATATCTTTCAAACTCAATTGAATTGCTGCAATAATTTGAGAAGTTCTGGCCCTTAATTCATCATCCGTAATGCTACTTAAAACACCAAATTCTTGATTGATTTTATCAACTATTGGCCACAACAATTTCACATCTCTATCTGACTTGGTACCAAATATTTTGGAAATACTTTTAATAATAAAATCTAACATAATTTATTCTTGTTCTTAGTAATGTCAATTCAACCTTCAAAGTTAAACGGATTTTAATAAAATAATACATTTTTTTAAAGTATTCCAGTTCACTCAAGGCGTTTTAGTATAGTATTTATAAGTCTAACACTATTCGAATATTAGACTTTAGTTGTTGTGTTTGCTCTTTTGTTAAATGTCCTAGTTTTTTAATGAACCTTTTGTTGTCAATAGCCCTAATTTGGTCTACCAAAATGTCACTTGCTTTATCAAGCTGTGAATCTTCTAAATGAACCCTTAATAACTCAATTGAAGTATTTACATTGGTAGTAATCGGACAAATTAAAGTAGATAAATGTACATCATTGAGCAAATCGGTCTGTATAACAACAACAGGCCTGGTTTTCCCTGGCTCTGTTCCTCTAGTTGGATTTAAATCTGCCAACCAAATATCATACTGTTTGATTTCCATCCATTAATTTTTCAAACTCATGTAAAATATCCATGGAAACCTTGCTTGATAAATTTGACTCTTTAGCCAATTGGTTTTTTAATAATTGTCTTTTATTGAATTGGTTATAAATATTTACCGCTTCATTGATATATCGGTTTCTAGCAAGATGAAGTTTAGAAGTCATTTCTTCAGCATCATCAAATATGTGGTCATCAAGTTTAAGTGATAATGTTTTCATAATTGTATTTTATCAAAGTATATATCTAAAGTATATTCTTAAGCGAATTTATAACAGAAAAATTCCATTTAAATCAATACACCTTTATTCCTCAAAACCAATTTCTTCTTCAACTAACGGTTCAATCCAGAAATTATTAAACCCTTCACCAATATTTATGGAAATTTTTCTAAGCTGAAGCAATTCAAGAATAGCTAAAAAGTTGAATATCAAGTATATCTTCTCATTATTTTCAGCAATAATTTCTGTAAAAGCAACTCTTTTTTGTGCATAAACTGTTACCAACATCTTTTCTTTTATCTCATCTAAAGAATAAGGGTACTGCACCACTTTATGAACGGGTTTATTGGCTTCTTGTTCGTAGCGTTTAGAAACTTTCTCAAAAACCTTTAGCAGCTTGTACAAATCCAGGTCCTGCATTTCAGACTCCACATTGTTGACTTCAGCCAATTGTTTGAGTTCTTCCACAATGTTTCCACGTTTTTCTTTCGAAAACCGGTCCTGTTCAAGTTGGCTCAATTCGGCAATAACAGATTTATAACGTTTGTATTCTAAGAGGTGCTTCACCAATTCATCTCTAGGATCTATTTCATTTCCTGAGGCATCTATCTGAGTGCGAGGTAAAAGCATTTTAGCTTTAATGCTCATCAAGGTTGCTGCAACCAAAATAAATTCGCTGGCAACTTCCATGTTCAACTCCTCCATTTGCTGTACATAACTCAAAAAATCAGTTGTAATTTTAAAAATAGGAATGTCATAAATATCCAATTCATCACGTTCTATGAAGAATAATAACAAATCAAATGGGCCTTCAAATAATGGTAACTTGATTTCGTAGTTCATTGTCTTTTGTTATAAACTTTTTTAGAATGTACCCTGTACTTAGTACATTTTACTTAAATATGGTTCATAATCAACGCTTTGCCAACTATTTTCTATATCCGCTATCGCCATAATTTTATCCATCATATCGTTTTGGCGATTTCCTTCTTCCAATGCTTCGGCATAAGGTAGCTGGCTGAATGTTACCATAGAATACAATGGTGTCCAAAGCTCAGGATATCTTTCATGGATTAGTGCCTCAATTTTTTTACGCAATAAAAAAGTTTCATTGGCAACCAGCTCACTCATTTCTACAAAATTCAACCGGGCAAGTTCAGAAATTGCATCTGAATTTACCTTACGACTTTGTTGATATGCTTCAAGAATGGAAGACCAGTCATTGCCATATTTTCCTATAATTTCATCTAATATTCTTACATCCTCAAACCCAGCATTCATCCCTTGTCCATAAAATGGAACCATAGAGTGTGCCGCGTCACCAATTAAAGCGACGTTATTTTCATAACACCAAGGATAACAGGATATTGAAACCAAAGAAGAAGTAGGATTTTTAAAAAACTCTTTGACCAAATTAGGCATCAAAGGCACCACATCGGCAAAAGTTTTTAAGAAAAACTGCTGCAATTCGTGAGGTGTTTTAAGCACCTCAAAAGATTGTTCCCCTTTGAATGGTAAAAACAAGGTACAGGTAAAAGTACCATCTTCATTGGGTAAG
>CALPQG020000100.1 GCA_943325655.2 Bifidobacterium breve
CCATATTCAGAAATCCCAGAAGCTATTTGCATACTTAAAACTTATATTTACAAAAATGCCTAAACAGATTCATTTTACCAAAAATTTTATTTTTCATTTACCATTTCAATACCGTTTAACTTAAAGTATCAGTAATGATTATAGTAAAATTTCGGGCTTGGCGAAGGTAGCGATTTTTGCCACTAAATTTCATACCAAGAAACGAATTTAAAATATACGAAAAACTATCATACGAAGCACTCAACCGCTACTTTTGCCAAACCCGTGTTATGCCTTCGTTGTTTATTGTCCGCTGTTGTCACAGTGCGTTTGCTTTATGGCTCTTTTGCTTTTTTTGTTTGGCTTTGTGCGATTGCAAAAAAAGCAAAAGAGCCACCAAAAGCGGTGGCACATTTTAAGGTTAAATGTCTTTCGGAAATGGATCTGTGAAGCCTGTCTTTCTTTGAAACTGCTTTTGGTCGCTGTCTTGAAGCAAACACTTTTCAAGGTCTGCGATTATTTTTTCCTTTTCCATATCTTGTCCAATAAAAACAAGCTCATTCATTCTGTCGCCCCATTGTTTGTCCCACTTGCTTTCTATGTATTCTCTGTTGTCGGCAAATGATTGATATTTTAGTCGTTCTTCAAAAGGCATACTAATCCACCAAACGCCTGCTTTTTCAAGTCGTGATGAACCGCCTGCTTGGCTAAAATTTATTGCATCGTCTGGTCTTGATGCTAACCAAAAAAGTCCTTTAGCTCTAATAATTCCGCTTGGATATTCTTCGTTGATGTATTTCCAAAGTCGTTCGGGATGAAATGGTCTTTTGTCTCTAAAAACGAAAGATGAAATTCCGTATTCTTCTGTTTCAGGCGTATGTGTTCCACCTTCTAATTCCTTTTGCCAACCTACTGAAGATTGTGCTTCTTCAAAGTCAAAAAGTTTTGTGTTTAAAATTTCGCATGGTGCTACTTTACTAAAATTTGAAGAAATAATTTTTGCACTTGGGTTTAACTTTTGTAATGATGCTTTTAAAAGTCCAACTGTTTTTTCGTCCACTAAATCCGTTTTGTTGAGGATAATCACATTGGCAAATTCTATTTGGTCGGTTAATAGGTTTACAATGGTTCTATAATCACCTTCCATATCCGTTAGTTTGCGGTCAACCAACAATTCGTTTGTCCCAAAATCATTGAAGAAATTGAAACAGTCCACAACAGTAACCATCGTGTCAATGTAACTGAATTTAGAAAGGTCAATACCTTTTTCTTCGTCCACAAAACTGAATGTTTGAGCAACAGGAACAGGCTCACTTATACCTGTACTTTCAATAAGCAAGTAATCAAATCGTCCTTCGTTAGCAAGTTTCTCAACTTCTATCATCAAATCTTCCCGAAGTGTGCAACAGATACAACCGTTGCTCATTTCCACCAATTTTTCTTCGGTTCGTGAAAGCACATTTTGTTCGTTTACAAGTCTTGCGTCCACATTTACCTCACTCATATCATTTACAATTACGGCAACTTTTAAGCCGTCTTTATTGTGCAAAATATGATTGAGTAAAGTTGTTTTTCCTGCTCCCAAAAAACCGCTAAGAACGGTTACTGGTAATTTTTTTGTTGCTACTGTTGTCATTTGATATGCTCTAATTTTAAGACTTGTATTTTGTTTGAACGAGAAATCAGTCCAGGATTTACACCTTGCTTTCCTTCGGGAATTTCTGAGTTTTGCTGTTTGAAATGGTCAACCCAAGCTGGAAAAAATGTTTTTGTTTTTGGGTATTTAAATGTCATTGGCTCTAACCTGAAAAAGTCATTTTGATTGTTGGATTCTTTGAAAGATTGATACAATAATTCGCTGGAAAACCATTTACCGTTTTCTAACAAAAAATCATTGTCATAAGGTTGTCCTATTTGCTGTTTTGCAAATGCAGACGCTTTTGTAATTAACGGTTTATAATTGTGTTTTACTCTTGCAATAGTTACGTTTTTAATTGTTGAGGTGTCTCCACTTCGTTCAAAAAAGTTATTCAACGAATTTACCTGCACTTTGTCACCAATAGCTTCAACTACTTTCAAAGTGTCGTTGATTTTTACCCACCATTGCACAGAAAAATATTTCCCATTTACGCCTTCTGTGAAGACTTCAATGGCATTGCACAAGTCGCCACAATTCAAGTCTTGAAAAAGCAAATCGTCTTCTTGCAAACTTTCACTTAGGTGCGAATGATTACAACTTGGTGCAAGTGTGCAACAATAACAAAACATTATTATGTTCAATAATCTAATATTCATTTTCGTTTTGTTTTGAGCATTTCCTGCATTGCTTTAGGTTTAGAACGTGTCCAATAATAATTAGGATTGCAAATAAATACCCCGAATAATGCAACCATTCATACTCTTCTTGAAATAATGTAGAAAACAAAAAGCCCCAAAACGAAACCCAAAGTAGAAGTGATATTTTCTTGCTGGTTATATTTTCGGTGGATTTGAAAATTGATACAAAAGAGATAATTAAGAATAGATATTTGAAAAATGGATTTGTTATAAAACCAGCTCCAAATGCTATCAATAAGGGCGTAGCTATGCAATGCACCAAACATATTGATGAACTTAAAATACCTATTAGGTCTGCGTTATTGATTTTAGTAACGTTCATTATTTTTGATTTTTTCTAGCCAATTAATAATACTTGAGTGATGTTGTTCGCCATAAAGAGAAATGAATTTTTGAGTTTCTATATTTTGATTGTCTTTATAAATTACCAAACGCTTTTCTGCAAATTCATTTGTTAGAGTTATTTTGCAGTTTGTCCAGTCGTTGAAAGTTTGTAGTATCATTTAAAAACAACTTGTATTAATGCAACAATGTTGCAAAAGTAATCATTAACTTTGTAACCACAATACTGTTGCATTAAAAAATTCAAAAAAGATGAAGTCTGTAAGAAATACAACCGACAAAACTGAAATACAAGAGCTAATAGCCAACGCATTTGTTGCGTAGTCTCATACAGAAATTCAGTCGTCTACCAAGAGTCTTTGCGATAGGGTTACAGTTTATCGTGTCTTAGAACGCTTGACAATTGAAGGATTGATACACAAAGTTGTCAATGTAGATGGAGTTGACAAATACGCTGGTTGTCATAGTTGTTCGAAGAAGCATAACCACAACCATATTCATTTTAGTTGTCAAAAATGCAAGTCAGTTACTTGTATTGAAGTTGTAGAGCAGACTTTTAAAATGCCTAAAAAATGCACTGTCAGCGAAATGAATTATACCATTTCTGGTCTTTGCCCAAAATGTTCGTAGTGTTTGTTACGGTTTGGCAAAATTAAATGTGCTGCATAGCGTTGGTTTGTGTTTCGGCATGAAACTCTTTAATTTTGTGAATCGTTAGCTTTTGTCGTCCATTGTCAACCCGATTGTTGTTGTTGGACAGTCATTCTACAATGAATTATAACGTACAATTCATTCAACAATAAGTGACTACGTATGGTGTTTAATTGGAGGTAGAGATAGTGATCCGCTTTTCTTGGAATCAAAACCCAAAATTTGAACATTATGCTTTTCGCAACATCACAACTATTTAACTTATGGGTAATTGCTCATCGTATTTCATAAAGCGATAACTTCAACAGTGCTATTCATTAACAAATTAATATATCAATCCTACACTCCTACTTTAAAGTTTGATCCTGTTTTTCAAGGGTCACCCCAATAAGTTTATTTATAAACCCTTCGTTTTATTCCATCATATAATTTAAATTTATACATGCAGGTGAATTAGGAAAATATGAGGTAAAACACCTGACATGGCGTGGGGATTAGAAATGTAATGTCGTTTAGTTAAGGATAAAATCCGCGGGAATATGCCCAATCAGCGTTCCATCCCGCACTTGCAGGATTATTCTTTGACAAAGAATAGAAACAAAATTGCACAAAGATTTGGTGGATTAAGACGATTATCACGGATTATAAAGTAACAAGATTCGTTAACTAAACGACATTGGATTAGAAATAAGGAATTGATTCATTACAGCATAAGAAAATCAGATTAACTATCAACTGTTAAAAAATATTTCAATTTATGAGCTAAAAAAAAAATTGTGTCGTTTAACAAAAAAACGAGTTTATCAACATTAACCGCTCACAAAATGGCACTTTTATTCGATAGTTTTCAGGCTTGGAAAATCCATTGTGAAAGCAATAACATTGCCCTTTATGTTCCGGTTTTGGAATATGAAATCGCTCTTAAAGGAAGAACTGAGGCCGAAATCTGGAAAGGAATGGAAACGGCTTATACGGTGATGAAAGAAGCGATTCATACTGGCTTGACCCAAGACATGACATCCAGAAGTGGGATGGTTAAAAACACCGGGAAAAAAGTACATCAAACCACCAAAGTCGTTTTGTCCAAAGAATTTCAAACACTCATTGCAACTACCATCGCGGCAAAAGAAGTCAATTCATGCATGGGAAGAATTGTAGCTGCTCCTACCGCCGGAGCATCCGGAATCCTTCCAGGAATCTTAGCTAACCTTCAAAATATTCATCAGTTAAGTGACCAAAAAATTTTAGAAGGACTTTTGGTTGCTGCCGGAATAGGATTAATTATCCAACACAAAGCGTCGATTTCTGGATCCATAGGAGGTTGTCAGGCAGAAACAGGAAGTGCAGCGGCCATGGGTTCCGGAGCCATCGTATATTGTTTGGGAGGAAATATTACACAAGTTTTTAATGCTGTAGCCATTACAATCCAATGTACACTTGGTTTGGTTTGCGATCCGGTAGCAGGATTGGTTGAAGTACCTTGTATTGTTAGAAATGCAAGTGCTGTAGCGATTGCATTTAGTTCGGCACAAATTGCCATTGCAGACGGAGACCCTGTTATTCCGGTAGATGAATGCGTGGTTGCGATGGGAGAAATTGGTGAAAACATGGAAAGCAAATACAAAGAAACAGCCCTAGGAGGTTTAGCGGCTACACCAACTGCCCAAGAAATTTCCCAAAAAGTGCACCATAAAAATTAAATTACACCACCAAGTTTTGAATATAATTTCCTACGCGTTCCATCAACCACATCGGTGTTGAAGTGGCGCCACAAATGCCTACTTTGTCATCAGGTTGAAACCAGGAAGTTTCAATTTCTGATTCATTTTCAACAAAATAACTGCGGCTATTGTTGGCTTTGCAAACACTGTACAAGGCTTTGCCATTAGAACTTTTTTTGCCACTCACAAAAATGATTACATTTTGCTCCGTAGAAAATTTCAACAACTGAGGTTCCCTGTTGGATACTTGCCTGCAAATACTATCGTTGGCATCAAATGTCATTTCCTCAAAATTATCAGGATGATGTTGTTTGATTTTCTCTTCAATTAACGCTTTAATTTGATAAAAGCCAGCCGTACTTTTGGTCGTTTGGCTAAACAAAGTTACAGGTCTTGTAAAATCAATTTTAACCAATTCTTCCTCCGAAGTAATGATGATGGCTTCGTCATTGGTTTGACCAATTAAACCGATTACCTCGGCATGACCGTGTTGGCCATAAATCACAATTTGTCCTTTAATGTCTGTCAATTTATCATACGCATGTTTCACCCTGTTTTGTAATTTTAACACTACAGGACAAGAGGCATCTATCAATTCTATGTTATTCTCTAAAGCAATTTTATACGTTTCAGGAGGTTCTCCATGCGCACGAATCAGTACTTTACAGTCTTTGAGCTCTTTAAATTCTTCTTTGTTGATGATCCGCAAACCTTTTGCATGCAGCCTTTCCACTTCCATACTATTGTGAACAATATCGCCCAAGCAAAACAAGGTATTGTTTCCCTCCATTTCATCTTCAGCCATTTGTATTGCAAATTCTACCCCAAAACAATAGCCAGAATTTTTATCAATAGTAACTTGCATGGTGTTAATATTATTGGTTAACTGATAATGTTTGGTAGATTTTTCAACCATTTTGGTAGTAGCCAGGTGCATCACGAAATCAACCTGTTCATCAATTGTCATATAGGTGGTATCCAAATCAAATGCATCCTCCGCCCTTCTCAAAGGACTTTCAGACCTGCAGCTGTCTATGCGATCTCTTTCTGTTAAGTTGGAGATGACATCATTCAAGGTGACCAAATCCCCTTTGTCAAACAATTCATCCTGACGTCTTTTTGCCCGCACCATCAAGTCTGCAATTACAAATATTTTCAACTCTGCTTCAGGAAATACAGTGGTTCCAATGTCTCTGCCATCCATTACAATTCCTCCCTTTCTACCTAATTTTTGTTGTTGCAACACCATGGCGTGTCTTACTTCTGGAATGGCACTTACGGCACTTACCCTTTCTGAAATATACATTGTTCTGATATCCGCTTCAATGTTTAACCCATTTAAAAAAGTCTCGCTAAAGCCAAGTTTATGATTGTATTCAAAGGTAATATGAATATCATCCAATGCTTTTTGTATCGCTTTAGGATTTGTAAAATTAATATAATGTTGGTCAAAGTAATAAGTCACCGCTCTGTACATTGCACCTGAATCAATATACGAATAGCCTAAAGCCGATGCGACCGACTTTGCAGTAGTACTTTTACCACAACCAGAAAAACCATCTACTGCTATAATAATTTTTTTCACTGCATATTATTTATAGGTTCAGGCAAATATAACATAAGATTCATATTGTTTTAAATCTATTGGTAGCAAATTTCATAAAAAAAGGGATCCTGATAGCAGAACCCCTTATGGCATTTTTATATTATATTTTTTTACCAGAATTCTGGACAGATAACTTTATGGTTTCTCAATTCAAATTGAACAAAGATTTCATGAGATGCTGATTGGAAATTTTTTACATAATTCCAAGGTGTATCATAAGCATAACCAACGCTTAACGTATTGTTCCACTTAAAACCGCCCATTAAAACAAATGTTCTGTTAGTTCTAAATGAAGCTCCACCCCAAAGAGCTTTATCATATCTCAATTTACAGTTAAAATCAAATTGAGGGTCAACAGTAGGACTCAAACGTGCCAACAAAGATGGAAGCACTTCTAACCTGCTATTTGCTTGGTACCGGTAACCACCCATTGCAAAACAGTTGTTGTAAGCAAAGTTGGAGAATGACAATAAGTTGGTTCCAGAAACACCTAAGTACATATTTTTACCATACAACCAACCCCCAAATGTACCATCAAATGTGTACTTGTTTTTTAGGTTATTCAAAATATTATCACTTTGATCAACAGTAGTCATTTTACCTTTATCGAAAGAATATTGTCTAAAACCAATTGCACCACCCATAGACAATTTATATTGTTTGTTCAATGCAATATGCAATGTATAGGAACCTGAACCACCTAATTCCATTAACTGACCATATTGATCTACAAACAACATCCCACCCACTGCAGAGTGGTTAAAATCTTTTTTACCATACCTTGCACTTCTCTTATCTAAAGGAGCATGAGCTGTCAAGTAATAAGTAGTCGGTGCACCTTCAAAGTTTACCCATTGGTTTCTGTAACCCGCAGAAATCTCCACATGGTTTGAAATACCAGCAACCCCTGGATTTAAAATATAAGGGTTAAACATATATAAACTATATAATGCAGTTTGCGCCTGAACTAAAACTACAGATAGGGTTATAAATAGTAGGGATAGTATAAGTTTCTTCATATTATTTATAGTATTTATTATAAAAACTTAAAGTGTTGCAAATTTAAGTCCATAGATTGAAAAAACCTATGAGGATGGATAATTTATTTTAATTTCCAGGATCTCTGATGATGGAAATATAGCCCTTCATGATAGATTTTCCTTTGTTGAGGGTTAATACGTAGTAATAGGTGCCTTGTTCTAGTTCTTGTCCTTGTTCGTTTCTGCCGGAGAAGCGTTTACTGGCACAATCGCCTTGGCAAGACCAGATCAATGTGCCCCAACGGTTGAA
>CALPQG020000101.1 GCA_943325655.2 Bifidobacterium breve
AGCTCCGATGGTTGTGAAAGAAGCCGCAATTATGTTTGAATCGGATGCATACAAAACACTGGATAAAATTATTACCGTTTTTGCTCCTGAAGAAATTCGTTTGCAACGTGTTTTAAAGCGTGACCCACAACGTACTGAAAAGGAAGTGAGAGCCATTATGTCAAATCAGTTTCCTGAAGAAAAAAAACTTAAATTAGCCGATTATGTCATTTTCAATGATGACAAACATTTGGTAATTCCCCAGGTAATTCAGCATTACCAGACATTAACAAAGCAAGCACAGTAAGCATAATTTTATTGATTTGTCTAGTAATTCAACAAATACCTTGTATTTTTGGTAATCTCCCATAAACTTATTGATGATGAAAGACTTTAAATACATTAGAGAATCTCAGGTGACGCTTACTGAGTTGATGATTCCTGCATTTGCCAATTTTGGAGGTAAAATTCACGGAGGAATTTTGTTGTCTTTGATGGATAAAGTAGCTTATACCTGCGCTTCAAAACATGCCGGAAATTATTGTGTTACCGTTTCTGTAGATGGTGTTGAGTTTTTACAGCCTGTAGAGGTAGGGGAGATGGTTTCTATGATGGCTTCTATCAATTATGTAGGCAAAAGTTCTATGGTGATTGGCATAAAAGTAGTGGCAGAAGATTTTAAAAATGGCCTGGTAAAACATACCAATACGTCTTATTTTACAATGGTAGCCAAAGATGAATCGGGCAAACCAACTTTGGTTCCTGGTTTGGTTTTAGAAAGCAGGGATGAAATAAGACGGTTTTTGGAGTCTATCAAACGAAAAGAATTAAAAGCGGTTTACAAAGATGAACTTGACAATGTAAAAACGAATCTTTGGGTAGGGGAAAATTTGACGAGTTTAAAAAATGAACGTTGCAAAGTTTTGTTTGATAGCTATAATAATGTTGATATTTAGTGTAGTTTTGAGTTTTAAATGTTGAGTGTTTAGTAAAAAAAATGAATAGTCGAAATACTCAAAATTCAACACTCAAAACATTACCATAATAATGTCTTTAGATGTAATCAAATATCCTAAATTAAATTTCCCTGACTATGAATTTAGGATGGAGACTGTAAATGGTGCACCATGTATATTTGACATTACCCGAAAAAAGTTTTTTGTTTTGACGCCGGAAGAATGGGTAAGGCAACATGTGATTCATTTTTTGAACAAACATTTGGGTTATTCAACCGCAATTATCAGCACTGAATATGGGTTGAAGTATAACTTTTTACAAAAAAGATCTGATATTATCATTTACAACAAAGAAGCATCGCCATTTATTTTGGTAGAGTGTAAAGCGGCAGAAGTCAAAATTACCGCCAAAGCGGTAGAACAAGCTGCTGTATATAATAAAATTATTCAAGCTGCTTATATTTTGGTTACCAATGGTTTGGTGCATTTGATTTTTAAATTGGAAAATAACCAATACAAGCAAATTGAATCACTACCTTCGTACCACGAATTGTAGCATCGAATGAATTTCGATAATTAAACTTTCAACTTTTTTTAAATTTTGAAAGGAAAATCAATGTAGTTTGTTAATGATATAATCCGCGAAAATCTGTCCAATCCGCTCCATCAGCGTTCCAGATTTTTATTCTTTGACAAAGAATAAAAACAAAATTACACACAGATTTGGCAGATTATCACGGATTTTAATGGAATAAGATTTGTTAACCAAACGACATTTAAAATCTAAAATTCTACATTTAAAATTCAAAAAAAATGAAAGATATAAGTACCAAAGAAGATGTCAAATTAATGGTGGATTCATTTTATGAATTGGTTCAGTCAGATGATTTGTTATCACCTATTTTTACCCACATTGCGCATGTAAACTGGGATTTACATGTAGAAAAAATGTATAAGTTTTGGGGTACAATGTTATTGGGTGAAATGTCCTATAAAGGATCAGCCTATACTGTTCATGAAAAAATGCCCATCAATACAGCACACTTTGATAGGTGGTTGTCATTGTTTGATAAAAGTATAGATGCTCATTTTGCAGGAGTAAACACCGAAGATGCTAAAAAAACTGCCAAAACCATCGGAATGACATTTCAGGCAAAGATGGGCTTGTATCCTAAATGATTTTTACCCAGTAAATATTAGTTGCTGCTTTTTAACCAACCTGTCACACTCATTCTCCTTTCTTGGGTGACCAATACTTCATGTGGCAATTCATCACTTTTGAAGAATACTGTTTTTCCTTGCATTGGAGATATGGATTGGTTGGGATGATTCCCTTCATGATGAATGAGTAACTGACCACCGTCACTTTCTTGCCAATCCTCATTGAGGTAACTGACCATAGAATATTTTCTGTTTGAATTGTTTTGAAACTGGTCTAAATGTTTTTTGTAAAAACTACCAATTTCATACAATGAAAAATGAAATTCACAACTGGTGATTCCAGCGTAACAACTGATGTTTAAATAACGAATAAAGTCTTCTATCAAATTCAAAAAATCTGTTTCTGAGGTGTTGTTGTGCTTTCTATCGAGCCAGTAAATGGTGTCGCTTCTGATGGATGTGTTGTGTATCAGGTTTTCTGAATTGCCTATCCCTGCAGTGATTAAAAGTTTTTGTTGGTTGAGTTGTAATAAGTTTGTTTTTAACCTGTCAGCCAATTCTTTACTTAAAAACTGATTGGAAATTCCGACCTTATTTTCAATAAAACTTGCAATGAGTGTTTCAAAGTTGTTTTCCAATAAAGTAGCTTTTAGCAAAATGTGATTTTACTAAAGGTAGCTTAATTATAGGGCTTACTAAGGTAATAATTGAATTAGTTTTTAACCTTTGTGTCTCTCTAAATTTTCTAACCTGGCCAGCATTGGCGGGTGAGAATAGCTTACAAAAACTACTGCTGGGTGAGGAGTAAGGTTGCTCAGGTTGTTGACCGATAGTTTTTTTAGCGCTACTTGCAAAGCTTTGCTGCTGTAAGTTTCTGATGCGTAATCGTCTGCTTCAAATTCGTTTTTGCGTGACAAGAGGTTCATTAAAATACTGGTAATACTTGAAATCGGTGCGTACATCATGGTGAAGGCTACCAGGTTCAAATGCATGGCATAAGATTTTGCACCCAATGCCTGAGAAAGTTCTGTGTTGAAGGCAAATTTGGAAAGCAAAAACAACATGAATCCGACTTGTGCCACGGCCAATATCATGGTGGTAATGATGTGTTTGCGTTTGAAATGACCTACTTCATGTGCCAAAACTGCTACCAATTCTTCAATGCTATGGTTGTTGATTAAGGTATCGTAAAGTACTATTTTTTTCTTTTTGCCAATTCCTGAAAAGAATGCGTTTGCTTTATTGGATCTTTTAGAACCATCAATGACATAGATGTTGTCCAAGGGGAAATCTATTTTTTGACTGTAGGCAGTGATGGCAGTTTTTAATTCACCGTCTTCCAAAGGGGTAAGTTTGTTGAATAAAGGCAAGATAAGACTGGTATAAAACATGTTGATTCCTACCATCAATACGGAAACGACTGCCCAGAAATAGATCCAAAAGTTTTCTCCGATGGTAGTGGTGAGGTAGAGTAAAATACTGATGATTACGCTTCCTATGAGCGCCGTTAAAACATATCCTTTAAGCTTGTCTATGACAAAAGTTTTGAGGGTTGTTTTGTTGAATCCAAATTTTTCTTCAATAACGAAAGTACTGTACAAACTAAATGGAATATTTAAGACATCGGAAGCAATAAATAATATTCCAAAAAACACCAAGGCCAATACAATCGGATTGCTATAAGATATACTTAAAGCGTCATTCAATTGACCTAAAAGACCCATTTTTAAGACAACAAAGGCCAATATAAAACTGAATGTTTCGGTGATGAAACCGAATTTGGTATTGGCTTTGGTATATGCCTGAGATTGAGCATATTTGTCATCTTCATAAATTCCTTTCAAAGCTGAAGGAATAGTAGATTTTAAATGACTTAAGTTGAGGTAAGCCAAAGTTTGGTCAAGTATAAAATTGGCCGTTAAGATGACAAGGATAATGGTTAAAAACATGGTATTGATTTTAGAATATGATTCAGGTTATAACAAATAGAGTTGATGGAGGTGAATTGTTGTTCGATTAATAATAAACATTCTTAGCTAAATAATTGCTTACATAATCCTGAACGCCTTCTTCTAAGGAATGAAATGGAACTTTATAACCAATATTGATCAGTTTTTGCATGTTTGCTTCTGTGAAATATTGATATTTATCACGAATATCTTCCGGGGTATCTACAAAAGAAATGTCGTCAGGTAAATGCATGGCTTTGAAAGTGTTTTTTACCAAGTCAAGGAAGGTTCTTGCTTTGCCACTTCCTAAATTGTATATGCCTGAGTGTTGTCTGTGGTGCATTAAAAACATGCACACTTCAACGACATCTTTGACATAAACAAAATCTCGCATTTGTTCTCCGTCCTTAAAATTAGGATTGTGCGAACGGAACAATTTCATTTTTCCAGTATTGCTAATTTGTTTGTACGCATGCATAATTACAGAAGCCATTCTGTCTTTATGGTACTCATTCGGACCGTATACATTGAAAAATTTCAACCCTGCAAAAAAGAAAGGTTTCTTTGGCTGAGCTAACGCCCAAATGTCAAAGTCATTTTTAGAATCTCCGTAAGGATTGAGCGGTTTCAATTGACTGATGGTGGCTTCATTGTCGTCATAGCCTAATTCTCCCAAACCATAAGTCGCTGCTGAAGAAGCATAAACCAATGGAATGTGGTATTGAACACAAGCCTTCCACATGTTTTGAGAGTATTCCACATTCAATTCATCAAAAATGGCTTTGTTAAATTCTGTGGTATCAGTACGTGCTCCTAAATGAAAAATAAATTCAACTTCTTCATGGTGGTTTGCCAACCAATCGAAAAATAATTTTCTTTCAACTTTTTCTTTGATTTTTTTCCCTTCCAGGTTTTTGTTTTTACGGTCATTGCTAAAGTCGTCAACCGCGATGATGAAGTTATAATTGTCTTGGTTTAGGCGAGATATAAGGCAACTTCCAATAAATCCTGCGGCTCCTGTTACTACTATCATTGATCTGTTTTTTGATGTCAAATGCTATGTATTGTAAATCAATTGCTTGTTGTTGTTTTTTGTAAAAGCTATTTACAACTACAAACTTATATAAATTATCATATATAAAGACTATTGCCCTTTTGATTATTTAGAGTGACAATTTAGTAAAAAATAACAGAGAAATACGTGATTAATTTAAATAGCTGCTTTCATTTAACAAATTCAAAAAATACAACTATTTTTGAATGATTCAGCTTGTAATTTTAAATGAAAAGAAGTATTCGTCATATATTTATACCAGGCATTTTGATTTTTATCCTGTCATGTAATTCTAATCATGATAAAAATCATAACCACATGCATACCACCAAAGATGATTTACATCGTGAAATGGAATTGCCTGTCAGGTTAGTCCGTGTGATGTCTTTGACGCCTTCCATTACGGAGATCTTATATGAAGTTACAAGTCCTGCAAAAATTGTTGGACGTACACCTCACTGCAATTTCCCAACTGAAGTAATTCATAAACCTGCAGTAAATTGTTTTCCGCTTGATTTGGAAAAACTAATCAGTTTAAAACCTCAATTGGTTTTTGCAAAAGCGGACATGCTTGCAATGCATGATGCCCAGAAAATTGAAAATGCAGGAATCCATGTATATTATTTGAAATACCTTACCTGTCAGGACATTGTAAATAGTGTTGCCAAAGTCGGAAAATTAATGGATGAAGACACGAAAGCTTCATTGATTGCTGATAAAATGACCATGCGTTTGCATCAATTAAAAAAGGAAGCTGATGTAATGGAGGAGAAACCAAAAGTACTGATTTTGATTTCTCATGATCCACTCTATGTTTTTGGAATAAATAATTTTGCTTCTGATATGCTTTCCTATGCAGGCGCTCAAAATGCTGTTACAGACAGTTTAACACATCCATTTCCTCTGGTAAATAGAGAATATTTACTCAAAATAAACCCTGACATGATCATAGAACTGGGGGATAAAAACAGTTTGACTTTGGGCTTGTTTGATCGTTATCCTGAATTGAAAAATGTAAATGCATATAAAAACAATAAATTATTGACCATTCATGAAGATTTGGTTGCTCGTCCAGGACCTAGAGTAATAGAAGGGATTTTAGCTTTGAAAAAAATGATACATCCGAATGAAAAATAGCGTTGTATTAATGTCTTTGTTGGTTATACTGGTTTTTTTATTGTGCTCAGGCTTATTGGTAGGCAGTGTGAATATTAAAATTACTGATTTGTATCATTTTTTGTTTGACTACGACAATTCAAATTCCTACCATTATGTTTTGTTAAATGTCAGGATGCCCCGATTGTTATTGGCGGCCTTGGTTGGAGCGTTGTTGTCACTCAGTGGTTATTTGGCCCAAACCATGTTCAATAATCCATTGGCTGATCCTTATATTTTAGGTACAGCCAGTGGTGCTTCTATTGGTGCGAATTTGGTAAATATTGGTTGGGTTCCTGCGGTGTTTTCTGGTTTTGCCGGTGCTTCGGTATTGGGTTTTGCAGGTGCTTTATTGGTTACATTTATAGCTTCAGCCATTGCCTATGAAAACGGAAAAATTGCTCCATCTAAATTATTGCTTACAGGTGTGGCGATGTCCTCACTGGCAACAGCAATCGTGAGTATGTTTACCTTTTTGGCCGAAGACCAACAACATTTAAGGAATATTTTGTTTTGGATTATGGGAAGTTTTGACCGAGCTGTTTGGGGATATATTCCAATTTTATTGGCTGTATTGGTATTGATATTGACAGTTTTATATGCTTACAAAGACCATTTTGTGTTGCTGATTTTAGGCGAATCACGTGCCGCAGATTTGGGTTTGGCTGTCCATAAATTCAGGTGGTTATTGTTGGTATTGATTGCATTGATGGTTGCCGTATGTGTGGCAACCGCAGGTCCAATTGGTTTTGTGGGTTTAATTATCCCTCATTTGGTGCGGGGAATGTTTGGAGTTACCGGGAAATTTAATTTGTTTTATACCGCATTCATTGGCGCAATCTTTATGCTTGCCTGTGATTTAATTGCCAGGTTAATTTATCCACCAGTGGGTATGCCAATTGGGATTGTCACCTCTTTGTGCGGTATACCTTTTTTTATCTGGCTGTTGAATTCAAAAAAATATCGCTTTACAGCTGCTTAATTTACAATCAATACTCGGTGGTGTTTTTCTGCATTTACAATAATAGTTGCCAGGTAGTCATCTTGATTTTAAATGATTTCATTGGTTATAGTGTGTCGGGTATGTGAAAAAGACATAATTGTAAATGGATTCATTAATTTTCCACTGAATTTATAAATTGCTATTGTCATAAAGGATATCAACACCTTGAACTATTGCAACAATGGAGAGTAGGTAAGCATTTGCCAAAATGAGAATATAGTATATCGTGCTTTTTCATGAGCTTAAAATTTGGTTTGAAAAATGCTTAATGTTGAAAGCTTTGGGAATATGTTTTGTTTTAACGTAAAATCTTCAAGAAATGGTTGCGTATTAAATCTTCATTGTTGAATTTATACCAAATACATTTTTAATATAGACCGTTTGTGTCAATTTTAATTTTATAATTCAGTAAATTTTATTTAGGATTAAGAGGATTTTTTTAAATTAAATTGAAAAAATTTTAGATGATTTTTATAAAGAGATATAAATTTTCAATAGGAGCTTATTTACAATGTGTTATGAAATAAATATTAGGGCGTTACCCTTCGGGTCGCGTGTTCGGCACTCGCTTTTTTTCTTGTTATCAAATGTAAATTTTATTAATGCTTTACACAACAAGAAAAAAG
>CALPQG020000102.1 GCA_943325655.2 Bifidobacterium breve
AAAAGGATGTCTGCGAATTCCAGGTAAGTCCCTAAGCCTTCTTTTTCCTGCGCCATGCCTACATGGCATTCATAAATTAATGGCGCCGCTGTGGAAGGGGAGAATTTTTTGTCGGTCCAGTCAAATGCTTTTTCTGGGAACCAAAGTTGTCCACTAAAATCATAGGTTTCCGGATCCTGAATAACCCTTTGCATGTAAGCAGGAATTCTATCCAAAGCACCGTTGTTGCCTTGAACATGGACTTTTATTTTACTTTCATGTTTGAAGGAAGAGGCATAAATTTTTTCCTCTAAAAAGATTTCCCAAACCCCGTGTTCATTTTTACTTAAAGGATGTATATCTCGGTTCCATTGGTTAAAGTCACCAATCAACGATAACTGGTGTGCTCCAGGAGCCCATTCGCGGTACCACCAACCTTTTTTCTTTGCATCATAATTGACACCAAAATAATGGTAAGCATCTGCAAAATGTTCGAGGCTACCATGCTGCAAAACGATGTCTTTTTCTCGATTTTGGAACCGTATCAGCCTATTATTTACTTCTTCCTCGTAAGGATTAAGCCAAGGATCTTCAACCAGAATTGCAGGTGTTGCCATAGTTTTATTATTGAATGCTACAAAGTACACAATATAATGATAAACACAGTTTAACGCAATAGATATTGTTAGGGTTCGTGATCATAGTTTTGCTATAAATAACCCTGAACCATTTGCTTAAGGATGTGACTATTTGCTATTCCGGGTCATCTTTTCTAAAAGAACTGAATGGAGGTAGATTAAAAAATCTGAAAAGGTGGACTATAAAAGTCATTATTATTCAAAAGAAATTAAACCATACCCATGAATAAATTATTGCCTCTTTCATGAGTATTTATTGTTCCAAAATCAAAAGAGCACACTATAAGCCTACATGTTGATGGTCAAAAGAGGACGAAAGTCGGCAGTGAAAAGTTTGAATACCTATAAGACATGACTCTTACTGGCGTCAAGGTTTAAGAATATAAACAACAAAATGGTAAAGGACCAAAGGGAAGAACCACCGTAGCTAAAAAACGGTAAGGGAATACCCACCACAGGAAACAAACCTATGGTCATGCCGATGTTTACCAAAAAGTGGAAGAAGATAATACAGGCTACGCAATAGCCATAAACCCTGGCCATCCGCATTTTTTGTCGGTCGGCCAAATAGAACAGTCGAATCATAAAAACAACAAACAGTGAAATCACCGTAAAAGAACCAATCCAGCCATGCTCTTCCCCAATAGTACAAAAGATAAAGTCGGTGCTTTGTTCGGGTACGTAATCAAATTTGGTTTGAGTTCCTTCCAAAAATCCTTTGCCCAAGAAACCACCGGAGCCAATGGCAATTTTAGATTGTGTTACATTCCAACCATAACCCAAAGGATCACCATCAGGATTTATCAAGGCTTTTACCCTGTTTTGCTGATGCGGTTTCATGACATGGTACACCACGTAATCCACACTGAAAATTACCCCGATAGCAAATACATAAGCTGCCACGACCAGCAAGACGGGCTTTATAAAATGACGTTTTTTATAGATAATCAATCCAATGATGGGGACAATCAGCACACCAAATCCAATGGTTAAAATTGTTTTATCGACCAGTAAAGCCAGGATAAGTAATACGCCTGAAGACAAGCCCAAGATAATAGGAATAGGTGTTAAACCTTCTATAAACAATACCACAATAAATACCGAAAACACCATGGCAGATCCTGTATCTCCTTGGAGCATAATGAGCCCAACTGGCAAACCAATAATTGCTGCCAACACCATAATGGTTTTCTTTTGGTCGAGCTTTAAGGTGATGTCACTGAGGTATTTGGCGATTGCCAAGGCGGTGGCAAATTTGGCAAACTCAGACGGTTGTACACGTATACTTCCTATTTCAAACCATGATTTTGAACCCGCTACTTCTTTACCCGCTACCAAAACCAGCATCAATAAAAGCATGACCAAGCCATAAATGATATAGGCAAAAGCATCATAAAATTTATAATCTATCAGGATCAGAAAAGCAACCAATACCAATGAGCAGGCAATCCAAAGCAATTGTTTTCCGGAACTGTAATTGAAATCAAAAATACTTTGGTTCAATTCAGGATCATACACTGCCGCATAGATATTCAACCAACCTAAAGTGGTGAGCGTGATGTATAACAATACTGTCATCCAATCTATACCCTCGGTAAATCCGTCGTTGTTTCTCATTATTCTATGAAATTACCTTTTACAACATAATCTTCTCTTGCCTGGTCTTCAATAGCCCCGGTAAGGTATTTTTGAATAATTAAACTTGCCATGGGTGCGGCTGCAGTAGCGCCCCAACCTGCGTTTTCAAGTACAATACAAATCGCAATTTTAGGGTCATGCATGGGAGCAAAACCGATGAACAAAGAGTTGTCTTTGCCATGCGGGTTTTGGGCAGTACCTGTCTTTCCACAAATTTGTATGTTTTTACTTCTAGCCATGGTAGCCGTTCCGCGTTGCACAACTGCTTGCATGGCCAGGGTTATAAAATCAAAATATTTAGGATTGATATCCACGTTGTGTTTGATGGTATAATCTTTTAATTTATGGTGCCTGTCGCCAATGCCACGAATTAAATGAGGAGCAATATAATAACCCTTGTTGGCAATGATACAGGCGAGGTTGGCCAGCTGAATGGGTACCAAACCAATTTCTCCTTGTCCTAAACCAAGGGAATAAATGGTTGAAAATGCCCAATGTCCATCACCATAAATTTTGTCATAATATTTATTCGTTGGGAGTTGTCCTTTCTTTTCATTGGGGATATCTATTCCCAAAGTCCTCCCCACGCCAAATTTTGAAACCTGCTCTCTCCAATGGTCAAAACCAATTTCAGTATCTTTAAATCTACTTGGAGAAACGTCTCTGTTCAACAATTTTTTAAACACGCCAACATAATAAGGGTTACATGAAACACGGATGGATTCAAACAAATTACAATGGGTGTGACTACCGTGACAATTCACAATAGAACGGTTACAAGGAATCGTGGTGCTGGTGTCAATTACGCCATCATTCAAGCCAATCAAGGCATTGATTAATTTAAACGTAGATCCGGGAGGATACATGGCCATGAGCGGTCGGTTAAACAATGGCTTCACCGGATCGCGCAAAAGTTTCACATAGTTTTTTCTGAAGTCCTTACCGCGCAACATGTTAGGGTCATAACTTGGACTTGAAACTATGGTTAATATTTCGCCTGTTTTGGGTTCGATGGCAATGATACTTCCTACTTTATTTTGGATAAGGTACTCTGCATATTTCTGTAAATCGAGGTCTACGCTGCTGTACAAATCTTTTCCTGCTACTGAAAGTGTATCGTATTTTCCATTGCTGTAAGGTCCTTTTTCAACGCCTCTTACATTGACCATGACAAATTTTACGCCTCTTTTCCCACGTAAAAACGGTTCGTATTTTGACTCCAATCCACTGATCCCGATGTAATCTCCAGAACGGTAGTTTTGTGCTCCGTATTTTTCAATTTGTGCTTTGTTAATTTCACCAATATATCCCAAAGCATTGGCCATAGATTGGTGAGGGTAAGTTCGCACCGAACGGGCAATGATTTCGAAACCAGGATAATCCACTAGTTTATCCTGAATTCTGGCAAAGTCTTCGTTTGAAAGTTGGGTAATAAAGGAAGAAGGTTTTACCTTGGAATACTTTTTGGCGGCCGCCATTTTTTCTTTGAATTCTTCTAAGGTAATGGTCATTACCCTGCAAAATTCGGCAGTATCTTCAATTTTAACTTTTTTAGGAACCACTGTAATGTCGTATACAGGAGTATTGGTCACCAAAAGTTGTCCATTTCTATCAAAAATAATTCCTCGATAGGGATAAACAATTTTGCGCTCGATGGCATTATTGAAGGCTTCATCTTTGTAATGAGAATCTATTACCTGAATAAAAAATAACTTTAACAGGTAAATCAAAGCAACGACAATTACTGCAAATACGACTATTTTTAACCTGTTCTGTCTCATTCTCTGCTATAGGGAGAAAAGAAAATTAATCGGTACAGTATTACAACAACTAAAGTAAAAATACTACTCAAAAGTGTTTTTCCCAAAGTGGTGAAGAACAAATGGAATCCGCCCACTTCCAGAAAAAACAAACACAAGTGATGAATAAATATTAACAGGAAAGCATAAGAAGCAACCCATTTGATACTCAATTGTCTAAACGATACAATGTTTTCATAGCCTCCAATTGGGGTTACAAATTTGATGATATATGGTCTAACCATTCCCAACAACACACAAGAGGCTGCATGAATTCCAATACTGTCATAAAAAGCATCTACTACCAAACCAAGGAAAAAACCTGCGAACATCAGTGGAATGGCTGTCATATCAAGGGGTAAAAATATCATTACCGCCACATACACATAACAAAATGACAAATCAAACAGTACAAAATTCCTCACCAACACGGTTTGTAAAAATACAAGCCATAGGATAGAGGCAATGGTCGATATGATGTCTCTGTTATTCATTTAAAGGAATGCCTGATTTTACAGTCAAGGTATCAATTTCTGGTTTTAGTTTGTTTTCAACCACATATACATAAGCCAGCTTTCTAAAATCAGTAGAAAGTTTGATTTCTATATAGTAAAATGATTCGTCAGGTTTAAGGCTGAATTTATTCACGGTACCAATCATGATTCCTTCAGGATAAATAGCGTTGAAACCTGAAGTAACCACCTTGTCTCCTTTTTTAATTTTGTTGTGACGGGGAATGAAAGATAACAATGCTTTTTCAGGATTGATCCCATCCCATTTCACCGTTCCTACTACATCGGAGCGGCCTATCTTTGCAGAAACCAACATCGTGGAATGCAAGATAGAAGTAACGGTTGAGAAGTGAGGAGAACAGTATTTGATTTTACCAACAATTCCGTCAGGAGCAATGACACCCATTCCCTGATGCAATCCATCTTCAGTACCTTTGTTGATGGTCACGTAATTGTTTTCTTTGTTTACCGAGCAGTTGATTACTTTTGCTACTTTAAAAGCAAACTTTTCAACCACGGCTTTGGAAGTATTTTTATCGGTAGAAAAATCGTTTCTGATTTCTTTTTGAGACAATAAAAAACGCAGTCGTGCATTTTCAGAGGCCAGTTTATCATTGACAATTCTCAAACGAAAGTATTCATGCAAGTCATTGGACCAGGTAAGTGTTTGACCAACGATGCTATTAGAGGTATTGAAATATAGAGCACCCTGATACCTATTATTTCTGACAAGTAGCACCATCGCGATACTTTCAAGAATAACAAATATAAAGAATGCTCTATAGGTGTGAAAAAACTTTAATAACCTCTGCATTGAAGTAGTGTTGAGTGTTGAGTGATGAGTGTTGAATAAAATAAATAGTGATAAATATTTTACATCGTAATCAACTCAAACTAGGTCATCAAAACTGCTTTAAAATTATCCAGGTTTTTAAGTGCTGTACCAGTTCCTCTTACCACAGCTCTCAAGGGGTCTTCGGCTACGTGTACTGGTAATTTTGTTTTCATAGAAAGACGTTTGTCCAAACCTCTTAATAATGCACCTCCTCCTGTTAAGAAGATACCATTGTCATAAATATCAGCGGAAAGTTCTGGAGGGGCTACTTCTAGCGCTTTCAAAACTGCCTCTTCAATTTTGGAAATAGATTTATCTAAAGCAAACGCAATTTCTGAATACGATACCCTAATTACTTTAGGAATACCAGTCATCAGGTCACGTCCACGGATGTCGTAATCTGCTGGGGGATTTTCTAATTCGGTAAGCGCTGCACCAACTTCAATTTTAACACGTTCAGCTGAACGTTCTCCAATCAATAAGTTGTGTTGACGACGCATATAATCAAGAATGTCTTTGTTGAAAACATCACCTGCTACGCGGATAGATTGGTCGCAAACAATACCTGAAAGCGCAATTACTGCAATTTCAGTAGTACCACCTCCGATATCCACAATCATAGAACCAATAGGTTGTTCTATGTCTATGCCAACCCCAATTGCTGCAGCAATAGGTTCATAAACCATATACACTTCTTTGGCTCCTGCATGTTCAGCAGAATCGCGTACAGCACGCTTCTCCACCTCGGTAATGCCTGAAGGAATACATATTACAACCCTGTGCGAAGGCGCGAAGATTCTTCTGTTGCCATCTATCATTTTAATCATTCCCCTGATCATGTGTTCTGCTGCCTGAAAGTCAGCAATTACACCGTCTTTTAGCGGTCTGATTGTCTTGATATTGTCGTGCGTCTTCTCGTGCATTTGCATTGCCTTACGGCCAATTGCAAGCACTTTTCCAGTTGTTTTATCAATGGCAATGATGGATGGTTCGTCAACTACGATCTTATCTTTGTGGATAATCAACGTATTTGCAGTACCTAAATCTATTGCTATATCGCTTGTGAAAAAATCAAATAATCCCATCTCTGATTTTAAGGGTAAATTGAACTGTAATCTAGTCAAATTTTAGCAAATAATCCATCATTGAAGTTTTAAAAAATTTAAAATCTTTTTTGAAATAAATTAATGGCTTAATAATCAGTTACTAATTGAATTTCGAGTATTTTTTTATTAGAGGTATTTACTGAATTTTGGAGGGATAAATGGTAAAAAAGACATCGATAATTTTATTTGCTATAAAATAAAAAAGCGACCAATTTTCATTTGAAAATTTGGTCGCTTTGTGTTTGCATACCCTGTTGTACTGTTTTTGAGATTTCACCACCCTTGTCTTCAAGGTTTGTGACGCTGCAACTTTTATGGATTGCAGACTTTTTTTGCTGGTCTTTTCCATGACTTAAAGTTAGGTATATTTTGGTGAGTTTTCAACAGTTTTTTTTGTACTATATTTTAGTAGTAAATCGTAGATGGAATAATTTCATAGTATATGAAATGAAGGTGAATGTAAATTAAATAATTGTTAATCAGGTTAGTGTGGACGTTACCCGCCGAGGCGGGTCGGACTTTCGGCACTCGCTTTTTTATTTGTTAACTAACATTCTGATCAATACAATCATGCTACAACAAATAAAAAGAGCTCAGACAATGCCTCAATTCCTAACGCAATTGGTGGTAAAATGTCTTTCATTGTTACTGTAAATAAATAGTAAATTCAACATTTAAAATTCAACATTTAAAATTCAAAAATTAATTAATAATTACTTGCTGCAATTTGGACAAACTCCCGACAGCAATAAATTTTTTTCTTCTACTTTGAATCCTTGGGGTAAGGTAATTTGAGGTATAAAAATATCTTCGACACAGGTTGTATGGCCACAAACATTGCATTTAAAATGTACATGGTCATGATGGTGGTGGTGAAGGTGCGCGCATGCACTTGGGCACAAGGCATATTTTGGAGTGCCCTCGTCATCCAACACTTTGTGGATAATTCCCTTTTCTAAAAAAGTTTTAAGGGTACGGTATAAGGTAACGCGGTCAAATTGATGCTTAAAAGCATGTTCCAAATCAATATGGGCAATGGCGAATTTTTTGGACAGAAAAAATGCTACGACATCCAACCTGCAGGTGGTATGTCGTAGTTTAAATTGATCCAATAATTCTTGTTGCTTGTTTGGGTTCAAGGTTTTTGATGTTTAGAGTTTAGAGTTTAGAGTTTAGAGTTTAGAGTTTAGAGTTTAGAGTTTAGAGTTTAGAGTTTAGAGTTTAGAGTTTAGAGTTTAGAGTTTTTTCGAGCTT
>CALPQG020000103.1 GCA_943325655.2 Bifidobacterium breve
AAAAACGATTTTTTTTCAAGAATTAAAACAGATATAAAACCTAAGAAAAATGAGCATACTGATTAAATCTGTAGAAATTCTTGACCCTTCATCTCCTCATCATGGAGCCGTTAAAAATGTGTTGATTACGAATGGAATGATTACTTCAATTTCAGACCAGGAGTTAAGCGCTGAACAGGTAATAGATGCTCAGGGAATGGTTTTATCTGTTGGATTTATGGACATGCGTGCTTCATTTCGTGATCCAGGATTTGAGTTCAAAGAAGATATCGCAACAGGTTCATTAGGTGCTGCTTACGGAGGGTTTACAGAAGTGGCTTTGTTGCCCAACACACAACCTCAGGTGCAAAATAAGGACATTATTGCTTACCTTAAAATGCGCAGTGCCGAACATTTGGTGCAAATTTATCCAATGGCCAACCTAACCATAGATGCCAAAGGAGAAGAAATGACGGAGATGCTTGACTTACATCATGCGGGTGCCATTGCATTTACGGATGCAAACAAACCCGTTTGGAATACAGGAGTAATGGCTAAAGCTTTACAATATTTACAGCCATTTAATGGTTTGTTGATTAACCATGCTGAAGAACAAGAATTGACCAAATACGGTCAAATGAATGAAGGTTATATCAGTACCTATTTGGGATTGAAAGGAATTCCTAAACTTGCGGAAGAATTGATGATTGCACGTGACATAGAATTGTTGCGCTATTCGGGTGGAAAAATACATTTTTCACGCGTTTCTTCGCCCAAATCTTTGGAGTTGATCAAAGCTGGTCGTAAGTCTGGATTAACCATCACTTGTGATATTGCGGTGCATCAGTTAATTTTTTCAGACAAAGATTTAACCACCTTCGATAGCAATTTAAAAGTGAATCCGCCTTTAAGAAGCAAGGAAACGGTGGCAATATTGTGGAAAGCATTGGCGGATGGTGTCATTGATGTGATCGTTTCTGACCATACGCCTCAGGATGAAGAAAGTAAAAAGTTGGAATTTGACCAGGCTGCATTTGGAATGCTGGGATTAGAAACCGCTTTTGCTGCTATAAATACAAGTGGTAAATTGGAATTAGCAAAGTTAATTGCGAAGTTTACCACGGCGCCACGTGAAATATTACAACTTCCACAACCACAGATTGCAGAGGGAGCAAAAGCAAATTTAACCTTGTTTGATCCCAAACATGAATGGAGGTATGAAGAAAAAATGATCAAATCGAAATCTAAAAATACTCCTTTTATAGGTCGTAATTTTAAAGGCCGTGTAAAAGCCGTATTTAATAAAGGGAAACACGTGGTTTGTTATTAATGCTGAATTTTAAATTTTGAATTGTCTGATAAATTATACCGAGAACTGAAAACAGTGAACTGAAAACTGTGAACTGTAAACTGAAAACTGAAACATGATTAAACTACTGATAAAGAATCACCCGTTATATTCCTCTGCCGTTATTTTTGGAGTATTAGGCGCTTTGAATACATTTTTGCTTTTCTTTTTCTTTTACGGAATGGGCATTTATCCTTTTAGCGACTACCATTTCTTGGAGTTTTTATTGGTGGGATTATTTATTGTGCTTGGAATGGTGTATTACCGTCAAATTAAGGGGTTTTTTGAATTTCATTTTTGGCAAGGATTGGCTTCTGGGTTTTTAATCAACTTGATCATTAGCTTTGTCTATGCTGTTTTTATGTATTTGTTTTTGTCGTTTGCACAACCTGAATTTTTCAAAATTCACGTAAAAACGATGACTGAAAAATGGGAAGGGGATAAAAAACAACTGTTAAGTTTACCCAATATGACCTTGGAAAGTTATACCGAAACATTGACTGCCATTGGAAAAACAACACCAACAGATATCGCCTTAGATGAATTTATTAAAAAAGGAATGTTCGGTTCTGTGATATTTTTTGCTGCTTCTGTTTTGTTACGAAGAAAAATACCTCTCGTGGTAGAAGAGCCCAAACCATCCTTAAACACAAAAAAATGACAGTAAAACGAGCCGGTTTGTTGTATGGTTTAATCACAGGTTTAGTTACCTTGGCTTATGCATTCTTTTTGCTTTATGTCAAAAAAGACCCCAATCCTTCCACTCTTGGTTTGGTGACTTCTTTTTTGTTGATGGGTGGAATTGCGTACGCTTTGCTTGAATTTAGAAAATACAATGATGGGTATATTACCATCAAAGAAGGCTTAGGCATTAGCTTTTATGTATCCTTATTGGCCGGTATCGGCATTGGCTATTACTACTATTATTTTTTACACAATGTAGACTATAGCTTGCTCCATCAATTGCAAAAAGACCAATTGCTGGTGTTGGAAGAAAAAGGTTTTCAAGGTGAAGAACTGGAAACCATCAAACAACAAATCCCTCTTATCGTTACGCCTTTATTCTTTTCAATAATTAATGTATTTGCTACGTTGTTTCAAGGAATGCTACTGGGTACAATTATGGCTATTATTTTGAGAAAACTTCCAGACTCCAACAAAGATGAAAGAAATTAAAAATACAGTTGATATTAGTGTTGTCGTTCCGCTTTACAACGAAGAAGAATCCCTTCCAGAACTTTGTGCCTGGATTGCAAAGGTAATGGATGAAAATAACTTTAGTTATGAAGTGCTGTTGATTGATGATGGGAGTAAAGACAATTCATGGGAAGTGGTTAAAGCCATTAGCGAAACCAATGTACATGTCAAAGGCGTGAAGTTTATGCGTAATTACGGTAAATCAGCGGCTTTACAAGTGGGCTTTAAGGCTTGCATCGGTCAGGTTGTCATCACCATGGATGCCGATTTGCAAGACAGTCCGGATGAAATTCCTGGTTTATACAAAATGATCAAAGAGGAGGGATTCGATTTGGTTTCCGGATGGAAACAAAAACGCTATGACCCTTTGAGTAAAACCATTCCAACCAAACTTTTCAATTATGCAACTACCTTACTTTCAGGTATTAAATTGCATGATTTTAATTGTGGTTTAAAAGCATACAATTCCAAAGTGGTGAAACGCATTGATGTTTTTGGAGAAATGCACCGTTACATTCCGGTGATTGCAAAATGGCAGGGATTCACCAAAATAGGTGAAAAAGTGGTGGTGCACCGTTCCCGTAAATATGGTGTTACCAAATTTGGCTTAGAACGTTTCGTGTTTGGCTTCCTGGATTTATTGTCCATCAGTTTTGTGAGTAAATTTAAGAAAAGTCCCATGCACTTTTTTGGTTCATTGGGTACCTTGTCTTTTGTGCTAGGATTCTTCATGACCATGTATTTGCTTGGACACAAACAGTACTGTCTTTACAATCATTTGCCTTTCAGAAATGTGACGGATAATCCGTTTTTCTATTTGTCATTGGTAGCATTAATGATTGGTTCTCAGTTGTTTTTGGCTGGATTTATTGGAGAAATGATCAATATTGATTCCAATAAAAAAGACGATTATGGCATTGAAGAGCAGGTAGGATAGAAAGGTACAGAGTACTGAGTACAGAGTACTGAGTAGAGAGTAATGTTGTTAAGTTAAAGAATTTTGTTTTTATTCTTAGTCAAAGAATAATCCCGTAAGTGCGGGATGGGACACAAATCAAGCTGATCAGACTGATTACCGCTGATTTTTTCTTAAGTTAATGATATTGGAGTCGAGAGTACAGGGATATATATATAATTTAATAATTGGTACATAGTGTATTGATGACCAAAACTGTTTTAATGAATTATAAAGCAATTACAATTAATGCCCATAAACCATTTTATCCTGTGGCAGATTTAATACCTGTTTTATGGAATGAAAGTGGTTATTATTTGAATTCAACCCTAAATTTTTCAGTTGACCCTTTGCTGTATGGCGGCGCGTATATGGTTCAGGAGGCCGGTTCAATGATTTTGGGAGTGGTCTTGAAACAGGTACAGGCGAAATTTACAACGCCTATCAAAGTCTTGGATTTGTGTGCTTCTTTTGGTGCAAATGCTACCCAATTGTCTTCCTTACTTTCTCCTGGTGCATTGTTGGTGGCGAATGAACCCAATAAACAAAAATGCCCACAGCTTAAAGATACCATCACCCGTTGGGGATTGGCCAATACTTTGGTCAGCAACAATAATATTACTGATTTCAGTAAAATTGAAGGTTTTTTCGATGTCATTGTGGTGGCCAATACAACTTCAAAAGAGGAACAAAATATCATTGATTACGTGCTTCCAGCATTGAAACCAGGTGGTTTTGTAATTTACTTGACTACCGAATTGAATCAGAAAAATCTATTTACGGAACTGGTAAATCAAAACGAAGCGAAGTCCGTTGTTTTGGAGATGGATACTTCCTGGGAAATTAGCAATGCTCATGATGATGGAATCCTTACATATACCATATCCAATCAGGATGTTGGTCCAGCATTGACATTTAGCTGTTTTGAAAAACCTTTTGATGCATTGGCACGAGGAAGTGCTTTGAGAAAAACCAAACTCGATTATTTTCACAATAAAAACAGGCCACTGATTGAAGATTGGTTGGGCAATAATGAATTGTTCGACCTTATTGTAGAACAGGATGACATCATTGCCATCCCCAAGGAAATTGTAGAAGATTATGCCTTGTTAAAAAGGTATTTGAACATTACCAAAGTAGGAGTGAAGCTGGGAAAAATAACCAATGGTAAAGCATTAATTCCTGACCATGAATTGGCCTTATTTTCGGGGATTTCTAAGGTTGTTTCAAGCATTGAATTGGAAGAGCTTTCTGTTCAGTTATTTTTAAAGCGACAGGATTTTCCTATATTGGAAAACTTTGAATCAGGTTGGCAATTGGTAAAATACCAAAACTATGCCTTTGGTTGGGTAAAAATTATTGGCAATAGGATGAATAATTATTATCCTAAAGAAATAAAAATGGTGAAAGAATTTTAAATATGGCATGGTTGTTAATAAATGAATTTTAAAAACACACTAATCAATAAAATAAATATGAAAAAGTTCCCTCTATTTGTACTCTTAATAGCAAGTACTTTTGTATTTGCTCAAACAAAAAAAACAACTACCACAAAAAAAACTACGACCACTAAAAAGTCCGTAACACCTACAAAGGCGACCACCAAATCAAGTGCTCCTGCTACCAAGCCTGTTTCCTCTACAATAACTCCTACTTCACCAAAAGCAACAACGAATTCGGCGTCTTCAAATAGTACTTTAAGCAATATGGCCTCAAGTTTAGGGGTTGGTAGTGTTTTAAATTCAGTTACATCATTATCTGAATCAGATGTTGTAAGTGGTTTGAAAAATGCTTTATCACTTGGTGCCACCAAAGCTTCAAGTCAGCTGAATCAATTGAATGGATTTAATGGAAACCCTCTTGTTCGTATTCCTTTTCCTCCAGAAGCACAACAGGTAGCCACTCAATTGAGAAGTATGGGTTTTGGAGCTAAAGTAGATGAGTTTGAAAAAACACTCAATCGTGCCGCTGAAAATGCAGCGAAAGAGGCGGCACCTATTTTTGTAAATGCGGTAACGTCAATGAGTTTTACAGACGCTAAAAACATACTTACCGGACCAGACAATAGTGCTACTACATATTTACAAAAAACAACTACCAATGCATTGTCTCAGGCATTTACACCCCATATTTCTACTGCATTGAATAACAGTACCGCAACTCAAAAATGGTATGAATTAGCGAGCCTGTACAATAAAATTCCTTTCGTTAACAAAGTGCAAACTGATTTGGTAAAATACACCACCACCAAAGCCTTGAGTGGAATGTTTACTGTTTTGGCAGGTGAGGAATTGAAAATAAGAAAAGACCCGGCTTCACGTGTAACGGATATCATGAAAAAAGTATTTGGAGCAACGAAGTAACTTGCAGATTTCTAGCAGTGAAAAATTGATACGTTAGTAAATGTTAAGGATATGAAATATCAATAACATTTACTAACGTATTTTTTTTACAAATTGTATAGATTAGTTTGTACAAATTTGGTATATGTATTCTTTTGTTTGATTTTTTTTTCTAATATTGTGATGAATTCTGTGATAAGTTCAATTTGTGTGTGGAATAGTTAAATTAAAAACAAATTTATCCTTATGTCAAGCTACGAAGATCAAGACCAAAATCAAAAAGAAGAAATAGAGCATGTTGAAGAAGAACATGTTGAAGAAGAGCATGATGAAGAAGAGCATGATGAAGAAGAGCATGATGCTTATGGGAATCAAATTCCGAAAGAAGATAAGAAACGTTCATCTGTTTGGGTTTTTGTATTGTTGGCATTGGCCGTTGTTGAAGCAGGTGTTATTGGTTTTTTGATTTATTCTAATACTTCAATCAATACGCAATTGGAATCAAAGTCAACTGAAGTGGTAGAAAAGACCAAAGAAGTTGAAAGTAAAACCAAGGAGCTTGATGAAATGAAGCAGCAATTTATTGATTTGCAGGCTGAAAATGAAAAACTTGGTATTGATAATTCTAAATTGCTGGATGATTTGGCACAAGTAAATCAAATGCTTGACGAAGCCAAAAATAGCAACATGTCGGTTGGGCAAATAAAAGCGAAGTACGACAAACAGTTAAAAAACTTGCGTAAAGAATTGGCTCTTCAGTTTCAACAAATCAAAGTTTTAAAACTCGAAAATGCTAAATTATCAGGTGATGTTTCTTCTTTGACCAATGAAAAATCTAAGTTAGGCGATTCACTCAAAGGAATCAGTACTGAGAAAGATGAAATGGCTAAGCAAATAGAACTTGCCTCCGTGTTGAAAGCAGAGAATTTCGTATTTTCAGCATTAAATGCAAAAGGCAAAGAGTATAAAGGAACAGAGTTTAACCACAACAATATCAATAAATTGCGTATGGCTTTTTCTATTGGCGACAATAAAATTGCTAAAAAAGAACGTAAAGCAATTTATTTTGCCATGGTTGATAATGGTGGAAATGTATTCAGTGATCCATTATTAGGTGGTGGAACGGTGACAATTGATGGTGATTTGAAATCTTACACAGCAAAAATGAATGTTGACTTTGACAATACCTTACAAAAAGTGGCTTTGATTTATGAAAAAGACAGTGACTTTGGTAAAGGACGTTACAAGGTGGTTATTTATTGTGATGGACATAAAATTGGCGATGGAAGTTTCTTAGTGAAATAACCCATTTTAAAAACAAATAAAAAAGTCTCCCGTCTATTTACTTGACGGGAGACTTTTTTTTATTTATTTCTTTTCTTCTTTTTTTTCCTCCATCTTCTCTTCATTCTTAGTGGTACTGTCTTCTTTGACAGGTTCTTCTTGCATCATTTCAGAAGTTGAGGCTGTAGAGTCCTTTTTGGTAGTTTCTTCATTATCCTTTTTTGTTGAATCACAAGAAGAAAAGAATACGACTGTCAATGCAACAACAGAAGCAAATTTTAAGGTTTTCATAAGGATTTAGCATTTTAAGGTTTAAAATATACCTTTATAAAAAAAGCATAAAAAGGTCACCCAAGAATTTGAAGGAATTTGTGTGAAAAAATTATAAAAAAAAATGGCTCTGAGTTTCTTATACCAAATGCATTTTTAATATAGACCGTTTGTGTCAATTTTAATTTTATAATTCAGTAAATTTTATTTAGGATTAAGAGAATTTTTTTAAATTAAATTGAAAAAATTTTAGGTGATTTTTATAAAGAGATATAAATTTTCAATAGGAGCTTATTTACAATGTGTTATGAAATAAATATTAGGGCGTTTCCGCCGCGGCGGATCGCGTGTTCGGCACTCGTCCCGATTTTTTCGGGAAGCTC
>CALPQG020000104.1 GCA_943325655.2 Bifidobacterium breve
CATCGGCAGATATTTTAGACATGATATCTCCTTTTTTCTCATTGGAGAAAAAGCCCAAATGCAATTCCATTACCCTGTTAAATACGGTTTTCCTTAAATTCAGTAAGGTATGTATTCTCACATCTTCCAGGATAATTTGGGAGAAATAACGAAAAACATTGGTCAACAATACCGATGTAAACAAGATAATACTTACAAAAATCAAAGCCCCGATTTTACCATAATGCAATACAGAAAGGTGCATACAATAGTAAAAAGTATCAGTAAAATACTTTACTGAAAATGAAAACCCAGGCATAGATGTCACTATTTTTACCTTGTCCTGGTTGTTGGTAGAAAACAACAAATCAACCACAGGAATAAGTATGGTAAAGTTAATTAATCCAAATAAAATGGATAACAAGGTCAGGATTACATAAGGGATTGCAAATTTCTCTAAGGGTTTGGCAAAGGTAAGGATTCTAAAATAAACTTTCATAGGTATATCGGTAATCTAATAAAGGCTATAAATTTAATGAAATAATTTCAAATTTCGGGGATAAAAATTGCTCATTTTAAAATCAAGCTTTATTTGGCATTGACCAAATCGATCTTCAACTAGTACCGCTTCAAATTTAACTTCAGAATATGATGGCTCTCATGTATTAGAAAATATTGATCATCAAGGAATTTTGCTTGAAACAACAACCTTAAACGCTACGATTGGTAAAAATAATTTCCTCATTAAGCTGTCTACTAAACCCCAAAGGTGTTTATCTATTAGAGGATATCTCCAGCAATACTTTAAGTAGTGCTGTTAAATTCACAAAATCAGATTAGTGAAAGCATATTTAAAAAACTACTTAAATGCCAACTTTTGATATTCCTTTTGAATAAATAATGCTAATTTGTTTTTATCAGGCAATTCAAGCAAATATTTTGAAACAAACAATTTTTCATCCATTCCATTGATGGCATATTCAACCAATTTTTTACCTTTTTCGGTGCACAATAAAATTCCTATCGGAGGATTGTCTTCTTTTCTTTTGATTTCCTCCCTATAATAAGCCACATAAGTATTTAATTGAGACAAATATTCATGTTTAAAGGCATCAATTTTTCATTCAACCAAAATATGGCATTTTAAAATACGGTGATAAAACACCAAATCAGCAAAATAATATTCATCATCAATCAGTATTCGTTGTTGTCTGGCCTCAAAACAAAACCCATGTCCTAATTCTAGTATAAATTCTTGTAAATGATTTAAAAGGGCTGTTTCCAAATCTTTTTCCTCCACTAATTTCTGTGTATTCAAGCCTAAAAAATCAAAAAAATACACTGATTTTACGGCATCTAATGCTTGTTCGGGTTCAATTTTTTGCTGCATTTGATCAAATGATAATTCTACATCATTGGATAAACCAAGTCGTTCATAAGCAAGTGTATTGATATGCCTTTGGAGTTCCTTAACACTAGGAGTAGTTTTTAAAATCAATAATTCATAAAATTTTCTTTTGATATCATCCTCAATTTTGAGCAATTCGACAAAATGGGTGAATGAAGTTTTTTGAATTATTTGTAATAAATAGCCATGACCAAGCTCAGCAATATTTGCTACATTTTGAGTACCCCTCAATTCGTCAGTCGCCGACTGACGAATTGTAATCGATTCACTTATAGTTATTTGTAATTCGTCAGTCGTCGACTGACGAATGTTTTCAGGAAGCCAATTTTCTGAATTTTGAAGTAGTAATTCCAAAATAGAAGGGTAAATATTATAAAATTGACGCGACAATTTAAGGTTAGTTTCGGCTAAACCTTTTATCCCTAATTTCTTAGATAAACTAGGAACGAGCTGTTCCCCATATTGTGCTCTATCTTCCCCTTTTTGTTCAAACTCAACAATGTAATAACCAATTAACCAATTTCTTAAGGTTAAATTTATATTCACTGCTTTAATTGCTTTTTGCTGAAAGCTTTGATGGGTGTGATGAATCGTATCAACGAGTAAGTCAAATTTCGACGTAATGTCCATTACGTCCAAATTTTAAATTTTGAATGCTCAATTTTGAATTGATTTCATGTTTGAAAAAATTCAAAATTGAGATTATAATGATGTTCGATGATGATGCACTTACTGTTTATTTTCTAAAGAATGCTGCTAACTCGATTGGAAAAAACTCCGCAACTATTTCACAAATGTCCATTACGACCAAATTTTAAATTGTGAATGCTCAATTTTGAATTGATTTCATGTTTGAAAAAAATCAAAATTGAGATTATAATGTTGTTCGATGATGATGCACTTACTGTTTATTTTCTAAAGAATGCTGCTAACTCGATTGGAAAATACTCCGCAACTATTTCATAACTGAATGTAGCATTTCATAAAAAATACTTCTTTGGTGCTATTCTACGATTTGGTTGTATGGTAAAATATATTTACGAACGGCTATTCAACCATTGGTTGAACCTAGGGCTATTTTAGTACCCCTTCGGATTACGAGTACGCCTCCCTAAGGTGGTGAACTAAAATAGCCCTGTATGAAATACGGAGTAATTGGCAATAGTTAAACAACAACCAAATTGTAAAATAGAGTCACTTCTTTTACACATCAAACCTAATTCCCTGTGCCAAAGGCAAATGACCACTGTAATTGATAGTATTGGTTTGACGTCGCATGTAAGCTTTCCAGGCATCTGAACCAGATTCACGTCCACCGCCGGTTTCTTTTTCGCCGCCAAAAGCACCACCGATTTCAGCTCCGGAGGTGCCTATATTGACATTGGCTATGCCACAATCAGACCCATTTTGCGCCAAGAATTTTTCTGTTTCCTGCACCAGGTTTGAAAAAATTGCAGAAGACAATCCTTGTTTCACGTCATTTTGAAGATGGATTGCATTTTCTATTTCTCCTTCATAAGAAATCAAATATAAAATGGGTGCAAAGGTTTCATCCTGCACAATTTGATAACTGTTTTTTGCTTCAATGATGGTTGGCTGCACGTAATTGCCTTTCTCCAAATCTCCTTTTGTAACCTTTCCACCGCCATAAAGTACTTTTCCACCTTCAGCTATTGCCGCATTGATGGCATTGCTATAATGCTCTACCGCTTGTTTGTCGATCAAAGGACCTACCAAAATTCCATCTTCCAAAGGATTTCCAATAGGCAAACGAGGATATATCGCTAACAATTGCGTTTTTACTTTTTCAAAAATACTTTCATGAATAATCACCCTGCGTGTTGATGTACAACGCTGACCTGCAGTACCCACGGCCCCAAAAACTACAGCCCTGATTGCCAGTTCTAAATTGGCATGTGGGGTAATGATAATAGCATTGTTGCCACCCAATTCCAACAAAGATTTCCCTAACCTGTTGGCTACAGCCACGGCTACTTTTTTACCCATAGCCGTTGATCCTGTGGCAGAAACCAGGGCTACATTGGTATCTTTCGAAATTGCTTCACCTATTTTTCTATCTCCAATAATCAGGTTAAAAACACCTTCAGGAATTCCATTGTCATACAAAACATCAGCTAAAATTTTATGGCAAGCAATGGCTGTCAAAGGTGTTTTTTCTGAAGGTTTCCAAACACTTACATTGCCACAAACGGCAGCAAGCATGGCATTCCAAGCCCAAACTGCTACTGGGAAATTGAAAGCGGAAATAATTCCTACAATTCCCAAAGGATGGTATTGGTCATACATCCTATGTTCTGGTCGTTCCGAATGCATGGTACTGCCTTGCAATTGGCGCGATAAACCTACAGCAAAATCACAGATGTCAATCATTTCCTGCACTTCACCCAAGCCTTCCTGTAAAATCTTGCCTGATTCCATGCTTACCAATTTGCCAAGCAATTCTTTATTTTCTCTTAATTTGTTGCCAATTTGTCGCACCACTTCTCCCCTTTTTGGAGCAGGAACGTTACGCCAATACACACTTGCTTTTTGGGCGGTAGCAATGGTATGGTCATAATCATCTGATGAAGCATATTCTACGGAAGCCAAAACACTATTGTCTATTGGAGAATGTACTTTATATACCACACCATTCGATAAATCACTCCAAAGCATACCTGTACAAATGGCAGGATTGATGTCTTGAATTCCTAAAGTTTGAAGTATATTTTTCATAGATATGGTTAATTTACTGAATGGTGATTCAATTTTGTAGTATTCTGTAAAACTAAAAAATTCAGCCGTAATCGACTGAATTTTTTAGTTTAATTTTGAGTATTTTTAAAACTATTAATTTCCAATGGCATAAAACTCATTTTGTCCATTTGGGTAGACCCCCTCAAACAAAACCCCTCCTTTTCGTGGTTTTTCCAATAGAATAGCCAATTCATCCAAATTTTTAACTTTCACTTTATTGATTTGGGTAATGATAAAACCTTCTTTCATACCTGCACTGCGAAGTTTTCCCTCTTTTAATTTGATCACTTTCACACCGCCTTGTAGCTTTAACTTTTTCTTTTCTCCGGCCTCCACATCTGCGAATTCGGCACCCAAACTTTCGGATATTTTCTTATCATCAAATTTGACAACATCGGTATTACCCATTTTATTTTTGAGTGTTGCTACCAACTCCAGTGTTTTATCTCCTCTCAATAAAGTTATTCCTACCTTATCTCCCGGACGGTGACGGCCAATAGCCTCCTGTAACGCTGAGGTATTTGAAATGTCATGTCCATCAATTTTCAAAATCACATCACCTGTTTTTATTCCTGCTTCCTCCGCGGCTCCTTTTTCATTTACACCTCCCACATACACCCCATTTAAATCTTTGATGTCTTTTTCTTTGGCCAAATCAGAAGTAAGGTCCTGGATAGAAATCCCCAACAACCCTCTTTGCACCTCTCCATATTTCAACAAATCATCCATTACTTTTTTTACTATTCCTACCGGAACAGCAAAAGAATAACCGGAAAAAGAACCCGTAGGAGAAGCAATAGCTGTATTTACACCTACCAATTCCCCTTTTAAATTCACCAATGCACCGCCACTATTTCCTGGATTTACTGCAGCATCTGTTTGGATAAATGATTCAATGGCAAAATTTTCTTTACCTCTTAGTATATTGATATTACGTGTTTTAGCACTTACAATTCCGGCGGTTACGGTAGAGGTTAAATCATAAGGATTACCAACGGCCAATACCCATTCTCCAATTTTTAGTTTATCCGAATCACCTAATTTCACAAAAGGCAAATTACTTTCCCCTACTTTTAACAAGGCCAGGTCTGTACTTGGATCTTTGCCAATTAATTTGGCGGTGTAACTGCGTTTATCCTCTAATATCACTTCTATTTTATCGGCATTCTCAATCACATGGTAATTGGTCACGATATAACCGTCCTGAGAAATAATAACACCGGAGCCAGAGGCTTCTTTAGGTTCCGTTTGTGGTGGAATTTGTCCGCCAAAACCATCTCCAAAAAAGTCTCTTAAGAATGGATCCATTTGTGGATTAAATTGTTGACCAATATCCTTTGGTGAAAAAAAAGTTTTAACATGCACTACTGCTGGTCGGGTTAAATCTGCGGCCATCACAAAACTCAAACTCTCCGGTAATTTTGAACTCCCACTTGTGTCACTCAAATAATTGGATAAAAAATACCGTTGACTTTTTTCAAATGTCTCATACCCTTTTTCCTCAAAAAACACTTTATAGCCTCCTAAAGCCACAGCACCTCCTACAATAGCAGCAAGTAGTAAGGTTAAAATTGATTTGTTCATTTTCATCATGATATAATTTTGGTTTAATTTTTTAATAGTAAAAAATATGCCATTCGATGAATTGACAGATATTTTAGAACGAAAACTGACAATTTATATTTCACCAATTGTCAAATTGTCATTTTAAATTACTAAAACCTACCATGTGACATTGAGATTTGCATTTATTGCTTAAAATAAGCTTCCATTTCTATCATTGATGGTTATTTTCACATAAAATTATGTATTTTAAAAACCAAATAGAGCGCATTTTTAAAAGAAAATCTTAAATTTGCAGTTCACGCAGAACCAATCCCAACATGCTTGTCCTTAAAAACTGTATCCTTTATACTGGTGAACAAGTGCTTTATAACAAAGCACTCATCATTAACGATGACAAAATTCTTCATATTGTAGAAGAAGACCAGGTAACTGATGGCATTGATTTGGGTGGGCAAAATGTTTCTCCTGGTTTTATTGATTTGCAAAACAATGGTGGTGGCGGTAGTTTTTTTACCAAAACACCTAACATGGAGAGTATCGGTAAAATTTACAAAGCCAATAAATTTTATGGTGCTACCAATTATTTGGTAACATTAATCTCTTCTCCGCTCGAAACCATCATTGAAGGCATAAAAGCTACCAAAGCTTGTATGGATGCCAAACAATTTGGTTTGTTGGGAATGCATTTGGAAGGTCCTTATTTTAACATTCACAAAAGAGGTGCACACAAATATGTAAGACCTGTAGAAACGGACGAATTAAAAACCATCATTGAAAAAGGTGATGGCATCATTAAGGTAATGACCATTGCTCCAGAAACATTTACCGATGAGCAATTGTATCTTTTGGAAGACAGCAACATTATTATATCTGCAGGACATAGTAATGCCACCTATAAACAAGCCAAAGATTTTTTTGATAGCGGAATCACCATGGTGACGCATCTTTTTAACGCCATGTCTCAATTCAATAGCCGTGAACCAGGTTTGGTTGGAGCAACTTTTGATTCTAAAAACATTTACGCGGGTATAATTGTAGATGGGGAGCACTGCGATTATTCTGTAGTAAGGGTTTCTAAGAAAATTTTGGAAGATAAATTATTCCTGGTAACTGATGCCATGGACACCGGAGAAGACAACGAGTACGGTATTTCTAAAATAAATGGTTTGTGGAGGTCTGAATCTGGTGCATTGGCGGGCTCGGCACTTACGATGATTGAAGGGGTTGAAAACTTGGTAAAACGAGTAGGTATTACCATCGATGAAGCTTTGAGAATGGCTTCACTTTATCCTGCAAGAGCCATTAAAGTAGACAACGAATACGGAAGAATTAAACGTGGCTTCAAATCCAACCTGGTAGTATTTGACGACAAGTTCAAAGTAAACGCAGTAGTCACGAATGGTGTTTATGAAGCGTCTACAATATTAGCGTAATCGAAAGGTTAATACTATTTTGACATTGATAAAGCAGGCTTTGAGCCTGTTTTTGGTTTTAAATCTATTTTTAAAATAAATATTAAAGATAAATACTTTTTGAAAAAATCACTTATAGATTACTCTTCTTCACAGTGAAAGGGTTTTACCCCCAATAAAATCTATGTCAAATTATTTCGTTTACCATATTATACCAAATACATTTTTAATATAGACCGTTTGTGTCAACTTTAATTTTATAATTCAGTAAATTTTATTTAGGATTAGGAGGATTTTTTTAAATTAAATTGAAAAAATTTTAGGTGATTTTTATAAAGATATAAATTTTCAATAAGAGCTTATTTACAATGTGTTATGAAATAAATATTAGGGCGTTTCCGCCGCGGCGGATCGCGTGTTAGGCACTCGTCCCGATTTTTTCGGGAAGCTCAAACTCCCGAAGCATCGGGACGAAGCATCGGAAC
>CALPQG020000105.1 GCA_943325655.2 Bifidobacterium breve
GCATTAACCCTAACAAGCCTAAAAATATACAACTAGCACAACAGCTTGCTTTATATGGCACTATTGCTGCTTAGTTTTTAACGAAGTATTGTATCTATGACTTGTATTTAATGAACTCAAATAAATTCTAAATCCATTTTGATTTTGCACATTGGTATGTTGTATAAATTTAGACGTTTTCTTTTCAAATCTATTTCTATACCAATCGTGAGAATCATCAGCCACACCTCCATAATAAATCTCCAACATTCTTATAATAAATTTTTTGCCTCTAATTATCAAAGTAGTACCCAATAATGACTCTCCAAGTAATTCAGCTGAATTCATAGACTGTTTTACTATTTCAGGAGTAGAAATAATTTCCCCTTTGGCGTTAATACAATTTAAAATTTGATCAAAATGTTTTGTCATTATAAGTCTGATTATAGTGTGAATTTAAGGATTTTAACTATTTTAATTGTAATTAAGATTAAATAGTATTAAAAAATTTTAACTGTTAATGAACGTACTTTCGTCGGAATATCTAAACGTAAAGTAGTTTATTTATAAACTATAAATCCACTATCTTTATTTGTTCACCCATTTCCCATTTGTTGATTTTTTGAATTGAGTTAAAGGAGTACGAATAGCATAATCCCAGATGTCTTGTTGTTGTATATTGTATCCAATCACATTTTCTTTATTTATGATATTCGCCAATCTATATGGTTCAATTTCATACATAATAGTATAACAGTCTTCCGCTATAAAACTAGCATAAGCTTCGCTATCCACACAAAAATTCAATTCTTCTATCACCAAAGTTAAATTTGTCTTTAAATATTGATTTCTATCTGCATTGGATTTACACCAAAAGTCATTTGGCAAATTTTGATCAATGGATAAAATGAAATCAAATGTTTCCTCGCATTCTAAAAACCTCAAAAAATCAATTTCTATACCATCATGAGAGGCATCATGGATGAATTTGTTTTTAAGATTCTCTACTGTTTGTACTTGTTCAATATTACTCTTCATCATCTTTGAATTTATCTGTTAAATATGGATTTAGATTTACCAGTTGATCGTTTGCCACCTGAATTTTTTCCAACAAGGCATATAGGTTTACAACATTGATGTCGTCAATACTTTCAATGAGTGTATTGTCAATGCAAAAAGCTTCAGTGCTGTCTTGTACTGATTCGTTCCAATCAGATAATTCACCATACATGATGATATTTACAATTTTTTCGTGCAACTCATCACCAAAATGCCATAATGTGGTTTGTGTCTCTTCAATTATTGATTGATAATTGACGATGATTTCTTGTGCTGGTATCGTTTTGATTTTTAGCCACTCTTTAAGTGATTCTTTATGGTTAGCATAATGATCAATTTCAAATGGTGACCAATTATATACTAAGGCAATTGGTAAATTGTCTAAGTTAATGTCAGTTGCTGGAGCAGGAATCAGAAAATCTTGCGTTCCAATTTCGTGCAATACATGAACTCGAAAAGGAGATAAATCAACTATTTGGACATGGCATTGGGGACATTCATGTAATAATGAATTGTTTAAAATAAGTGGAGGATTATACACCTGATCAGTTTCATAACAGATAGGGCAATAATTTTGATGCATTTTTAACATTGTCGTTGTATTTGTCACAATAGTACAAGGAGGCAATGCAGCCAATTTGCAAGCATAAAATAATTTTGAGAAAAAAATAATTAATTCGAGTGTCAACTATATCCATTTTGGAAATAGTTCTGATGAAGTAACTAGAAAAGTAAAAATACAAGTTGAATCTTATAAACTCGATGACAGCATTGATATTGCGAATAGTTTAATCAAAATTGCTTATTTCTTCTTTTTAATTTTACCAAACCCAATTTCATGGTGTTCATTTATTAATTCAAAAAAATCATATTCCCTTGTATTCCATTTGTCTTTGGAGAAAACATAAGCAAAAATTGTTTCGCCAAAAGCGATAACGAGCTTGTCTTTTGGTTGAAAAAGGAGTGGGGTATCAAAAACGGGCTCAACTGTTTTTGATGTTAAAATGTGAACATTAAATTGTTTTGTCAATCAAAAACAGTGTAAAATGATTGACAATTGTTCTAAATATAGTCTAGCTGCATTAGAAGATTTTTTTATCATTGCAGATATACTGCATTGGAGAGGTTTAATTTGCAAAACATATTGAAAATACCACCGATGCAAAAGAAAATTAATGAAAATGCGGTCATTGCTGCGATTGAAATTGGCGTTAATGAAGTGGAAGTAATGGTTGGTCAATATTTCCATAAAGAAGTATGGATATCGAATAAAGGCACCTCAGGAGAACGTAGTAATACTTCTACTGCAGTGATGTTAGAAAGAGTTGATGTGCTTGGGTATGCCTTAGCGCCCTCTAAAGGATTTGTGAATGGCAGGGTTAAGTATTTAGATATTGCAGTCAATACCCTATTGGCAGTGTTAAATGAAGCCTCCAAAATGGCGGATGTTGAAATCTCCCATGTCAATATTGTGCTCAATGAAAAAAATATAAGCCTAAAAAATGAGTTGCTTTTAATTTTCGAAAGTTATTCTCCAAGACCCATTCAAGAAGCTTTGCTTAGTCAATTTAAAACAGATCTGGGAAATGAAAAATCAAGTTTAGATTTACTACATCTTGATGTTATTGATTATGTGGTCGATGGAGGTATGGCTCCTATGGTAGATCCCAGTGGGATGGTATGCCATAAAGTGCAGGCAAATGTCAGCTATGTTTTTGTAGATAAGCAGGAGAAAAACAAGCTAAGTAAATTGATGTCAAATGCTAAAATCAATACCCATGAAATTATACTGCGGCCAATAGCCAATAGCAATGCCGTGTTGAGTGCGCAAGAAAAACACGAAGGCGTGGTATTGTTGTCTTATAACGATGATGAACATATAGATGTAGCCATTATTAAGGGTTTCGTTGGCAATGGGATGGTACATTTTAGTAGTCATGCTTGTGATGGGATACCTATAGATTTAACGGTAGCAAAAGTGTTGTCTATTATTTTACAGAATGTGACCTGTAATCATAGTATGGTGATGGTTGGGAACCATAAAGACTTAAATGCATTGTATGTTGCTTTTCAACAACAATGCACGATTGCTGTTAGGATTGGTATTCCTCAAAATGTTTTTTCTAGTATAAAAAATAGTGACTATGCAAGCCCTGCCTTTACGACTTTGGTGGGCTTGTTAAAAACTTAAACCTAATTAAAAAGCTACGACATCGCTTGGTGTAGCCTTCAGTAAAATATAACCTAAGCATGTATGCGCTACACAATTTGTGGGAGCATCTTATATGCTGTATATTGGAAGTAGTTAAGGGTCTTAAAAGAATTGTAAATTATTAATAGCATGAACAAAATGAATAAGAAAGTTGAAAATGTAGGGGCAGAGGAGAAAGTGTCGGAAGTGAATCATGTTAAATTAATATTACCAAGTGCATTCAGATTTTTTAAGTTCAATATTGATAATTGGGTAAAAGGAGAAAATAATTATCTCACTATACACAAAAGGGGTAAAAGAAATGATGATATTATATACTAAAATAGAAACTTTAGAAGTTATTTTTTAACTTATTTATATTACTTCGGGAATTTTCTACCTGTTACCAATTTGTATTTACTATAAGTCCTGAATTGCTAAATAACTGAAAATAGTAAATGTAGTGTTTGGATAAATAAAAATATACACATTCATTTCTTCTTTTTTATTTTACCAAAATTTACCTTCGTGTATTTATTTTCTAATTCAAAGTTATCATATTCAGTGTGTTTCCAATTTTCTCCTTCAAAAATAAACTCAAATTTCGTTTTGCAAATAGCAATTACAAGTTTATCGTTTTTTTTTATGTTAATCACTACGTCAAAAATACTACCTTCATTTAGCTTTATTAAAAGTTGATGCTGCATTTCTTTATAATTATCAGGAATTATGTAATAACTCATTAATACTTCTCCTACTGAAATTAAACCCGTTTTATTACCAAAACTGTGCAAACTCCAATAATTTTTAAGTGATTCTGTACTTTTAGCTTTACAAGTACACAAAATGATTTGATCTGAAACCTTACACATCGCTTTATTTTTTTAATAACATTCAAAAATGAACTGTTTCACTGCAACCTATCTGCAATGCAAACGTATTTTGAGAGAAATATAAAGAATACTATGCCTGTAAATCTCGATGCCCTCAAAAGATACCATATTTTAAACGAATGCTTTCGCAATCAATTTGGCAAGTATGACATTGCCAAACTCATTCAAAAATGTAGCCATGAGTTGGGTAAGTCGGTGAGTGAGCGCACCATTCGTGAAGACATTAAAGTGATGCGCAGTGGCGACTTGGGCTATGAAGCGCCTATCTTGTTTGAACAGTATTACTATTATGCGGATTCGAATTTTTCTATTAAAAATTGTACCCTCAACACCCAGGCCATCAAAGATATTTCCTTTGCCATCAGTATCTTAAAAGAGTACAAAGGCTTTAAGTTTTTTGAGAGTTTGAATGGGATTTTCGATAAATTAGAAACCGATATTCATCTCAAAACCAAAGAAACTGTTGCAGAGGTCATCGATTTTGAAAAATTTACCTCTCACCAGGGTTTACAATTTTTAAATGGTTTGATGGAAGCCATTATTCAGCAAACGGTGGTGACCATAGCCTACAAAAGCTTTGTAAATGAAACTGCGGTGAACCATCAAATTCATCCTTATTTTCTGAAAGAATACCAACATCGTTGGTATGTACTCGGCTATACCGAACGCAAAGAGGCGATCATCACTTTGGCCTTAGACCGCATTCAAAGTGTAGATATTGAACCTAAGCTTACATTTATACAAAATACCAAGTATGATTTGAAAACCTTTTTCGACAAAGTGATTGGCATTACAGCCTCAAGTACAAGTTCGGAAGAAGTCATCTTGTCTTTCAGCCCAATGTCTGGTAAATACTTTAAATCACAACCCTTTTACCCCATATATGAGGTGATAGAAGATTCTGATACCCAGTTGTTGGTAAAAATGGATTTGCATATCAATTACGAGTTAGAAAAACTGATATTGTCTAATTTAGGTGGTGTAAAAGTAATATCCCCCAAAAGTTTAAAAGAGGCCATTGACGAAAAAGTGAAGACTTATTTGAAAAATAATTAAGGGATGAATTTAAATTGCAACGCTTTTTTGCAATTTATATGGTTCATGCTAATCCAAACCTAGAATAAATTTAACAGTTTTCTATAACAGTTGCTTTACGTATTTATTCAGTAGGTCTGATTCATTAGTTTTTTTGCTTTTCTGTTTTTTTTATAAATACTAATGAAGCTGCATTGTAATTTTTTTAAAAATATTTTTTCGAGGTCATATTTTGGCAGAGGCTACTCATAAGTTTGCTTTATAAAACAGGCAAGCCGAAAACTGCATAGAGTAGGCGGTAAATTCCAATATTTAAGATAATGGCAAAAATGATTAACTACGATGGTGAATTAATTAGAATCGCATCTGCAAACAAATTAGAATATTCCAAAACTGATGGAAAATCTTGGTCTTCATTATTCAACAGTACAAGTATTGGTGATATTCAAGACTTAACCGATAATGGAAAAGAAATACTAGCTACAACTTCTAAAGGCTTGTATGTATCAAAAAATGGCGGTAGGGCTTGGAGTAAAAGAGGGTAATTGATGAATAAATCCCTGTTAATCTTGGATTGGCAGGGATTAATTAAAATTAAATTATGGATTCATATCTAATACCATCCTTACGATTAATTGTTTCAAGTCAAATTGGAGCAACATCATTATTACAACGGAAATTAAAAATTAGCTATCAACATGCAGGTAGGATTATGGATCAATTAGAAAAACTTAAAGTTGTAGATGTTTATAATGGTGAATTTTCAAGAAAAGTGTTGATTAAAAATATGCTTAAATCTGAAATGTTAATTTTAAGGATTTACATCTGGAGGATGTTTAAAGAAAATTAAATAATGGATTTTGTAAAGATAGTAAGTGAGCATGTAGATAATTTAATTAAAGATTATTTGGCTCCTTTTTCACATAACAGACAATACGAATTAGATTATTCTATTGAAATGTACAATAGTAAACTTATTCAACAATTTGAAGACAAGGTTAAAACAAGTGATACCATATTTTGGTTAGCAAAAAAACATTATTTAACTAAAATAAAGTTTTCAAATCACAACCTTTATTTATACACGTTTAAATACGATAAAAAAATGTATTTAAAGGTACAAGTTAATAAAGATAACAAAAATAGGTTTCAGCTAGGTTTTGGACATTTAATGAATTGTAATTATGAAGATATTGTCCCACTTTATTTAGAAATAATAAAATATTTAAAAAAGGTAGAATTCGAGATTCAAAAAAATGAAAAATTAATCAAAATTCAATTGTTAACATTGAAAAATCAATTAACATCACTTTTAAAAACTTGCAATTTTAATTATGAAATTCATGAGTTTGAAAACAATCTTTTACTTAGAATTCCTATTTCAAACAAAAGAGCAATCCAAATTAAATTTTATTCAAGTCGATTTAAAAGTGAAATGACTAAAATGTCTAAAAAAATTGAATTTGTAAAAAATATCAATTTGAATATGATCGAACAAACGAATAACTTAAAAATTATAAATCTTTAAAATAAAGACAGATGTATATTTCAATAAACACAACAGAACTTTATGAATTATTACAAATAACTCCAACAAACCAAAGTATCATGTTGGTAGGAAAGCATGGTATTGGAAAATCAGAAATAATTAAAAAATATTATGAAGATTTGGGCTTAGTGACAGTTTCGTTTTTTATAGGACAAAATAGTGACCCAGGAGATTTGATTGGATTAATGCACAAAAAAGATGATAACAAGAAGGTTGATTTTTTACCGCCATATTGGTGGCCTATTGATAATAAGCCTGTTGTATTATTTCTTGATGAATTAAATAGGGCTCGACAAGAATTGTTACAAACCGTAATGGATCTGGTGTTAAACAAAACTTTAGCTGGAAAAAAATTACCAAATGATAGTATTATTGTTGCTGCAATTAATGAAGGCGATGAGTATCAATTGACAGAACTTGATCCTGCATTAATTTCTAGATTCAATATTTATAATTTTAAACCAACTGTAAATGAATGGATTGAGTGGGCAAATAAAACTAGTCTAGATGAAAGAGTGGTAGAATTTATAGATGAATATAATGACCATTTAGGCGCTTTTATAGAAGATTTAAGCGAAGGTTCAATTGTGAAAACACCAGACCGAAGAGCTTGGGTGAGGGTATCTGACTTATTGAAAAATATACCCGAATTAAAACCTATACATACCAAAATTATTGCAGGAATTGTAGGGCTAAACTCTGCTTATCAGTTTGTTGAGTTTATAAATAATAATAAATTTTCTATAAAGGACTTTTTGTTTGATTTTGACAATTACTTGCCTCAAATTGCAAATTACGATATTGTAAAACTCTCAAAGTTAAACAACAAAATTGCACACTTTCTGAAAAGTTATACTGAATTAGAAAGCAATAAAAAGCTTATTATAAAGAACTTAGA
>CALPQG020000106.1 GCA_943325655.2 Bifidobacterium breve
GGGCTTAAAAACTTGGGGCTACATATTGCCTATACTCCCGACGGAAATTTTAAAATTTACTCTTGGGAAGCCAAATCAAAAAACGGCACAAAATACATAGAAGCCATTTACCAATACAAACTTAACCGCAAAGTTTTTTCAGCTCCTAAAATCAAGGAAAAAGAATCCGACCCTGGTTTGATATGCGACAATATATTTACCATAAAAGTCAATATATTAGCCACTTACATCGCCTATTATCAAGGCGTTTATACAGATACTACCAAAGTAATTCAGCTCAAAGCTTACGAATTGCATGACACAGGATTTAAAGATGAAATTCCTTTTTTCAAATCCAAAACCTCCTTTGACAATGAAGTTAATTTAACTTTTAATAGCCAAAAATCTAAAATCCCGGAATACGATTGGGTAATTTACGACGAAGAAAAAAGAAATATTTCCATTCCAGTGGTCAACGAAGAAGGTGTGTTGATCAAAAGAAAAACCAGCTACAAGTTTAATGGACGTTGCTTTGAAAAATAAAGCCGAAACTAAAATATGGCTTTCTCCTCCTCACATGTCCGGGAACGAACAACGTTTTGTTCAGGAAGCATTTGAAAGCAATTGGATTGCACCCTCTGGGCCACATATTGCACAGTTTGAAAAGGCTTTAACCAATTATACCCAAAGTAAATATGCCGTTGCCCTGTACTCAGGAACAAGTGCCATTCACCTGGCTTTAAAATGTTTAAACATAGAAAATGGAGATGTTGTTTTTTGCTCCACGTTTACTTTTATCGCCACTGCAAACCCTATTCACTACGAAAATGCGATTCCATATTTCATTGAAAGCGAAAAGGAAACATGGAATATGTGTCCGATTGCATTGGAATCAGCCATTTTAAAAACCAAAGCAAACCATCAAAAACCAGTAGCCATTATCTTGGTTCATTTGTATGGTAATCCTGCAAAAATGGATGCGCTAAAAGCAGTGGCGAACAAATACAACATACCCATTATTGAAGATGCCGCCGAAGCTTTAGGCAGCACCTATCACGGATTTCCTTGCGGCTCTTTGACCGAAATTGGCATCTTGTCTTTTAACGGAAACAAAATTATTACTACTTCAGGTGGAGGCGCTTTATTGACTGATAATAAAGCATTTGCAATAAAATCAATTTACCTTTCTACCCAAGCCAAGGAAGCAACATTGCATTATGAACACAAAAATATTGGTTATAATTACAGGATGAGTAATGTCGCTGCAGCAATTGGTTGTGGTCAGATGATGGTGGTAGATGAACGCGTTTCTCAGCGCAGAAACAACTTTGAGTACTACAAAAAACAATTTGCAAATACTTCCATTCAATTTCAACCGGAAGCAGAAAACACAAGATCAAACCGTTGGTTGACGGCTGTAGTTTTTGAAAATAAAACCAAAAAAGAAAACGTTCAAGAAGCTTTGCTCAGACAAAATATTGAATGTAGGCCTTTGTGGAAACCTCTTCACTCCCAGCCTATTTTTAACAATTGCCTTTATGAAGGCAACCATTTTTCTGATGTACTTTTTGAGAAAGGTTTGTGCTTGCCTTCAGGAAGTAATTTGAGTGAAGTCGAATTAAATTATATTTCAAAAACAGTCATCCAATCATTATAAAAATTGGATGATTATTTTGAATACAATAACTGTCTTTGACCTTCACCGATAGCGAAAGCAACCGCATTGGCCAAATTAAAACTTCTTACCTGAGGTTTGATTGGAATGGAAAGATGGTTTTCAAATTGAGCCAATACCTCTTTACTCAAACCCACAGATTCTTTCCCAAACACCATCCAGTCACCGTCCTGAAATTGGGCTTCATAAAATGATTTTTCGGCATGGGAGCTAAATAAAAAAACACGTGAAGTATCAGGAACAACCTTTATCCATTCGGTTACATTTTGGTATTCAAACCAGGTTAAATATTGCCAATAATCTAGTCCAGAACGTTTGAGATGTTTGTCTGAAATTTCAAATCCAAATGGATGGATCAAGTGCAACGTATTTCCAGTACCCACACACAAACGACCAATATTCCCGGTATTGTTTGGAATTTCTGGTTCCACTAAAACGATATTCAACATAGATTGATAATTATTGGAATGCAATATTGAAAAAGAAAGATGACTAATATGATTAAAAATTCAAGTTTTTTTATTCTCAACAATCTTACCCTCCTTTTTTAATATTATACTAATATTTTTTATAGCTTTAGAAAATAAAATCAGTTGCAATAAATACACCTTTTTCTATACACAAAATCGGTCCCAAACAGCAATATCACAAATTATGTCAAATAAAATCAGGAGAGAAGACGCATTAAATTACCATTCAGAAGGACAACCTGGAAAAATAGAAGTGGTTCCAACCAAGCAATTGACAACACAACATGATTTGGCACTTGCATATTCTCCTGGAGTAGCTGAACCTTGTAATGAAATTGCGGCAAACAAAGAAGACGTTTATAAATATACAGCAAAAGGAAATTTGGTAGGCGTTATTACCAACGGAACGGCTGTTTTAGGCCTGGGTAATATTGGCCCCGATGCTTCCAAACCAGTAATGGAAGGTAAAGGTGTATTGTTTAAAAAATTTGCAGGGATAGATGTTTTTGACATTGAAATTGATTGTAATGATCCTGAAGAATTTGTACGTATTGTACAGTCTTTAGAACCAACATTTGGTGCCATCAACTTAGAAGACATCAAAGCGCCAGAATGTTTTTACATAGAAACAGAGTTAAAAAAACGGATGGGCATTCCGGTGATGCATGATGACCAACATGGAACAGCCATCATTTCAAGCGCAGCTTTAATTAACGCTTTAGAAATTGCGGGTAAAAAAATAGAAAATGCCAAGTTTATTATCAGTGGTGCCGGAGCTGCGGCCATCGCTTGTACCAAACTGTATGTAAGTTTGGGTGCTCGTTACGAGAATATTGTGATGATGGACAAAGATGGTATTATCAAAAAAGACCGCGAAAACATTCACCCCTCTCATGTACCTTTTGCTACCACCAGAAATGTAAATTCCCTGGCTGAGGCGGTTAAAGACGCAGATGTATTTTTGGGTTTATCTATTGGAGGAATACTTTCAGGAGAAATGGTTAAAACCATGGCATCCAAACCAATAGTATTTGCTTTAGCCAATCCAACCCCTGAAATTTCTTACGAAGAAGCTACCGCCGCTCGTGAAGATATAATCTTAGCAACAGGTCGTTCAGATTATCCCAACCAGGTAAACAATGTGCTTGGATTCCCCTATATTTTTAGAGGAGCACTTGATGTAAGGGCAACTGAAATCAACGAAGCCATGAAATTAGGAGCTGTTCGTGCCATAGCGGCATTGGCAAAAGAACCCGTTCCAGAAATTGTAAACAATGCTTATGGGGACAATAAAATTTGTTTCGGTAAATATTATTTGATACCCAAACCCTTGGATCCAAGACTGATTACCACCATTTCTCCAGCAGTGGCCAAAGCGGCCATGGAATCGGGTGTGGCCAAAAATCACATTAGCAACTGGGACGAATATGAGGTTCAACTGCAAAAAAGATTGGGCATTGACCAAAAACTGATTACCAGGTTGATGAATTTATCGCGTTCAAATCCTAAGCGCGTTGTTTTTGCAGAAGGCGAAAATTATAAAATCTTAAAAGCTGCACAAATCGTTCAAGACCAAGGTATTGCAAGACCAATCATTTTAGGAAAAAAGAAAAATATCAATGCCATTGTGGAAGAATATAGCCTTGACCTTCAAGGATGTACCATCATTGATATTTATGATGAAAAAGCCAAAGTGCAATTGTATGCTGAAAAGTTATTCGAAAAGCGTCAACGCAAAGGCATGACAATGAATGAAGCAACAAAACTACTCAAAGACCCCAATTATTTTGGAGCCATGATGGTAGAATTGGGTGAAGCAGACGCATTGATTTCAGGACTTACCAAAGAATACCCTAAAACTATTTTACCATCTTTACACATCATCGGTGTGGCTGATGAAGTTTCTAGGGTTGCTGGTATGTACATTATCATCAATAAAAAAGGCACTTTTTTCTTTGCCGATACCACTGTAAATGTAAATCCAACGGAAGATGAATTGGTAGACATTATTGGGCTAACCGCCAATAAAATCCGCTCATTTGATGTGGAACCTAGAATTGCCATGTTGTCGTATTCTAACTTTGGATCAGCCAAAGGAGAAGTGCCTACGAAAGCTGCCAATGCCAGAAAGAAGGCTTTAAAAAAATATCCAGGTTTGTTGATTGAAGGCGATATACAAGCCAATGTTGCCGTAAATCCACATTTGCAACAGGAAATTTTTCCCTTCAGCACAATCGCTGCTGAAGGCGCAAATACCTTGATTTTCCCTGACCTGGCTTCAGGAAATATCGCTTATAAATTATTACAGGAAATTGGCGGTGCTGAAGTAATAGGACCTGTTTTGATGGGAATGAAAAAACCGGTACATGTCTTACAACTCGGCTGTTCCGTTCGTGAAATCGTCAACATGACAGCGATTGCGGTAGTAGATGCACAGCAAATGGAAAGGTAAAAAGTACTGGGTACAGCGTACTGCGTACAGGGATTACAAAGTGCTAAGTGTGTTTGAATGCAGGCCTTTTACAACTTAGATGCAAACTAAATCGTAGACAATTCACTAAAACTATTGACCATGGTTACCACCAAGAATCTTTTCTCGAGCTTTGAACCCAAAACTAAAAAAGATTGGGAAAAGTTGGTATTGAACGATTTAGCACTTTTGCACTATGTGTCAAATGGTATAAAAACGGATGCCTATGTAACCACTGATGACAATTATAACAAAGCCGAATTAATTCATTTCAATCAATTGATGCAAAAAAGTAATGTGCAAACCACTTTACTTTTTGAACATCCAACCTATAAAACCATTCCTGTTGCTGCCAATACTTCATTGGTCGATACCATCGTACTATTTTTAGAATCCATTCGTAAAGTAGAAGACATTCCTTTTTATGCTGTTGAACTGACGCTTGACCACCAATACCTATTTCAAATTGCCCGCATCAGGGCCATCAGGGTTTTGATGTTGAGGCTTTGGCCATGTTTGGAAAGTAATCCAAACTTGATTATTCCAGTATTTACAAAAATAAATTTTGATCAATCCATCTCGGAACATCAAAACATGATTCCTATCACTTACCAACTCATGGTTGCTATGGCCTGCAATGTGAATGGAATTATTCTTGGCGATTCGTTTAAACATTCCCTGAGTAGGTTAATTCAAAATGCACATCAAATTTTGGTGCATGAATCTGATATGTATTCCCTCAAAGATCCTGCAGGAGGAAGTTATTTTATTGACCAATTGACCTCTAAACTGGTGGATGAGGCCTGGGAAAAATTATTGCAAATTTATCCTTTCAGTAATTAAGCCATGAGACCAGACCTCCGTAAATACCGCCCAATTCAACCCTCACCCAAACAGGATGAATTGCCAAATGCATTTTTTCAAGCAGGCATTCCTCCTTTTTTGAGAGGACCTTACCCGGCGATGTACCTTTCTCAACCTTGGACAATAAGACAATATGCAGGGTTTTCAACGGCCGAAGAATCGAATGCCTTTTACAAAAGAAACATTGCTGCAGGACAAAAAGGATTGTCTGTTGCCTTTGATTTACCGACACACAGAGGCTATGATTCCGATCATCCACGTGTAACTGGAGATGTAGGTAAAGCAGGTGTAGCCATTGATTCAGTGGAAGATATGAAAATTTTATTTAAAGGAATCCCTTTGGATAAAATGTCTGTTTCTATGACCATGAATGGCGCCGTAATTCCTGTTTTGGCATTTTTTATTGTTGCTGCTGAAGAACAAGGCGTAAGTCCGGAAAAACTTAGCGGTACCATTCAAAATGACATCTTAAAAGAATATTTGGTAAGAAATACCTATATCTATCCTCCGGAACAATCGATGAGGATAATTGCAGATATATTTTCCTATACCGCTGCAAAAATGCCCAAGTTCAATTCAATCAGTATCAGTGGTTACCACATGCATGAAGCAGGTGCTCCGGCGGAATTGGAACTGGCGTACACTTTGGCGGATGGATTGGAATATGTGCGAACAGGAATTAAAGCAGGTTTATCCATAGATGACTTCGCTCCTCGCCTCTCCTTTTTTTGGGGAATAGGAATGGATCATTTTACGGAGATTGCCAAAATGAGGGCAGGACGAATGTTGTGGGCAAAATTAATGCAAACATTCCATCCCAAAAATGAAAAATCATTGTCCTTACGGGCACATTGTCAAACTTCAGGTTATAGTTTAACCGCCCAGGATCCATTGAACAATATTGCCAGAACGGCTATAGAAGCCCTAGCTGCTGTTTTTGGTGGAACACAATCTTTACATACCAATTCCTACGACGAAGCCATTGCATTGCCTTCCGATTATTCGGCTTCATTGGCAAGAGAAACCCAGTTATTCCTTCAAAACCAAACAGATGTCACCAAAGCCATTGACCCATGGGGAGGTTCATTGGTCGTAGAAAAACTGACCAGTGAATTGGTAGAAAGCGCCTGGAAATATTTACAGGAAATAGAAAACATGGGCGGTATGGCCAAAGTGATTGCTTCTGGTTTACCGAAAATGAAAATCGAAGAAGCAGCTTCCCGCAAACAAGCACAAATTGATACCGGAAGAAAAAAAATAGTGGGTGTTAATTGTTTTCAACTTGAAAGTGAAGCACCAATTGAAGTGCTGTCCATTGACAATGAGAAGGTTTTACAAAATCAATTGGACCGGTTAACCCACATCAAAAATAACAGAGATGAAAAAGCAGTTGCCATTGCGTTGATGAATATAGAAACTGCCACCGCTGATGGAACAGGTAATTTATTGGAACTCGCCATTGAAGCCGCAAAAGCAAGGTGTACTTTGGGAGAAATTAGTTGGGTAATAGAAAAAATATATGGAAGACATCAGGCCTCAGTGCGTTCGATGTTAGGAGTTTATGCCAAAGAAATTGCCATGGATGAAAATTTCAAAAAAGCCAAAGCACTTTCTGACCAATTTGCGGAGCAAGAAGGAAGAAGACCCAGAATTCTTGTGGCTAAAATAGGTCAGGATGGTCATGACAGAGGCGCCAGAATCATTGCCACCGCCTTTGCAGATTTAGGATTTGATGTAGATATCGGGCCCCTTTTTCAAACACCAGCAGAAGTAGCCATGCAAGCCATTGACAATGATGTACATGTCATCGGAGTATCCAGTTTGGCTGCAGGGCATAATACCCTTGTTCCAGCATTGATTTCAGCATTAAAAAATCAGGGACGCGGAGACATTTTGGTAATTCTTGGAGGCGTAGTGCCGCAACAAGATTATGAGAATTTGTACCAAAAAGGAGTTACAGGCATCTATGGGCCAGGAACAATATTGTCCAAAGCAGCCCAAGACATTTTGGAGAAGCTGATGAATTAGTGTTGAGTGGTGGGTAAACAAGTGTTGAGTGTTGAGTTGTGAGTGTTGAGTAAATTAAAACAAGTGATGAGTGGTGGGTAAACAAGTGTTGAGTGTTGAGTTGTGAGTGTTGAGTAAA
>CALPQG020000107.1 GCA_943325655.2 Bifidobacterium breve
CTCCTCTAACTTATTTGTTGGAGGAGTTTTTTATTTTAACCAATATTGATTATTCTTTTACATGACAAATGCAGCATTAATCCATCATTTAAAATTTGTTTATAGCAATCATTTTTTATAAATTTGATTCAGTTTTTAAGACAATTATGTCATGGGGAAAATCAATCAAAAATTCGATGAGGCTGAGCTAGAACTTTTAAAGGAAGCTTTGAAACGGACTTATAAGGAACGTTTTGAAATGGCGACCCGATTATTTAAAATTCAACAAACCATGAGTAAGGCTGTGATAGCACATAAACCATTTATCAGTAAATAACTTGTGGATATATTTGATCAAGAAATATTGAATTTTTGGAAACAACTTCAGGAATGTAATGTGCAGTATATCATGGTTGGAGGTTATGCTACCAATTAACATGGATATCAAAGATTCACCGGTGATTTGGATATATGGCTTAAAGATACTTTAGAAAACAGTTACGCAAGGCTTTTATCAGCTGTAAAATGGGAGATTTTCCTATGGTGGAATATATGCAATTTGTACCTGGCTGGACTGAATTTTATCTCAATAATGGATTGCGTTTGGATATTCTTATCGATATGAAAGGTCTTGAAGGGTATACTTTTGAGGAGTGTTTACAAATGGCTTCTATTGCAGCTATTGAAAATGTTAATATTCCGTTTCTTCATATTAATCAATTAATCGAAAATAAGAGAGTAGTTAATCGTCCAAAAGACCAACCAGATGTGCTGGCTCTGGAACAAATACGTCGATTAAGAGAACATTCATAAGTAAAAACTCCTCTAACTTATTGGTTGGAGAACTTTTTTATTTTAACCAATATTGATGCTTTTTTTGCCCCCATTCTTCTTTGTTATTCAATTCAAAAGAGTAAAAAAATAGTTTAGGGATTGTTGTTTAGCGAGGTATGAATTTTCTTGGTTTAAATGAATATGATACTGTTTTTATGGGTGATTTAATTGTTGGTGGCATTGATTTACTGTGAAATATTATCGGTACATTCAAAACATACCCTTACATTTACCCCAAATTGGTAGATGCTGTTATGTTCAAAAAAATATTTCTATTGGTGATTGTTATTGCAATCACAATTATTGCTTACAACCACGAATTGCTTTATTATGGCTACGGGCAAGCCAAAGGGCAATGTCAGATTTTATTTCAGGCAAAACCAATCGACTTTTATTTGAAGGATAAAAATTTCCCCGATTCTTTAAAAGCTAAAATAAGACTCATTCAGGAGATCAGACAATTCGCCTTCGACTCCCTGGGAATAAAATATTCAACCAATTATACCACCATGTATGACCAACACCATAAGCCAATTTTGTGGATGTTGACGGCATGTGAACCATTTGAGTTGAAAGCAAAAGAATGGGAATTTCCTCTACTAGGAACATTTTCTTACAAAGGTTTTTTTGATACGACCAAAGCGGTCACAGCTTTGGGTCAACTCAAAAAAGAAGGTTATGATGTAGATTTAGGTGAAGTGAGTGGTTGGTCAACGTTAGGCTGGTTGAAGGATCCAATATTGAGCAGCATGCTGTACAAAAAAGAAGGGAATTTGGCGAACCTGATCATTCATGAATTGACTCATGGGACATTGTATGTAAAAAATAATGTTGATTACAATGAAAATTTAGCAAGTTTTGTCGGCGATCAGGGGGCGCTTAGGTTTTTGAAATACAAATACGGCATTGATTCAAAACAATATGCCGAGTACGTTCATTTTAAAACCGATTACAAAAAGTTTGTAACCATTGTCTTGAAGGCAAGTTTGAATTTGGACCGTACTTACAAAGCATTTGCTAAAGACATGACCAATGTCAAAAAGCTTGAAGTGAAACAACAATTCATTGCGGATTTCAAACAAAGTTTTGATACGATTTCATTTCTGAAACCCAAACGATTTGAGAAATCAGTGCAGCAGGATTCATTGATGAACAATACTTTTTTTCTGCATTTTGTCAGGTATCGAAAACAACAGGATTTTTTTGAACAAGAGTTTAAGACTAAATTTAATGCTGATTTTAAAAAGTATTTTGCTTTTTTGAAACAAAAATATCCTCAGGGATTGTTGTTTTCAAATATATTCTGATTTGAGAATAGTGTAATATATTAATGGTGAGTGTTATATGAATTGCTGAAGGGTTGAGTCGCTTATAAGCCTAAATTTTATTCCTTCTATTTTTATGCATTACTAAAAATCTAGCATCATTTTTGAAAAGCGCTTATCAAAAGAGTAACTTTGTTGTATTCCAATTAAATGATTTCTGTCATGAAACGCGTGGTTTTAATTACCCTAAGTGTAGTATTTTGCTGTGCATTTGTTACAAAAGATGATTACCGTCAGTTGAATCAAAAAAACTTTCAAAGGGGGGAATTGTTGAGTTACAAATTTCATTATGGATTTGTGAACGCAGGGGTTTGTGACATTGAAGTTTTGCCTCAATTGTACAGGGTCAATAACCGTATTTGTTACAAAATGAATATCAATGGGCGTACTACAGGAAGTACTGATTTTTTCTTCCATGTGCGTAACCAATATGGTTCTTATATTGACACTGCCGCCATGATTCCCCAAAAATCATACAGACTCATTCAGGAAGGGAAATATAAACTTACAGAAGTTTGTGAGTACGACCACAATGCGAACTTGGTGAAAAAAAATAAAAATGGGAAAGAAGATTTCTCTTACAAAACCCCAGACAATGTGCAAGACATCGTGAGCAGTTATTATTACTTACGTACCTTTGATTTTGATAAAATTCAGGTAGGTGAAATGATTACCCTGACTTCATTTTTAGAAGATACTACCTTGAATTTCAGTATGCAATATTTAGGGAAAGAAGTCATTAAAACTGATGTGGGTAAAATAAATGCAATAATTCTGTCTCCGATGATGCCAAAGAATAAGTTGTTCAAAGGTAAAAATCCTATAAAGGCCTGGTTTTCTGACGATGAAAATAAAATTCCTCTGAAGGCAGAAGCTGAAATGGTAGTTGGGTCTGTAGACATGGACATTGTTTCCTGCAAGGGATTAAGAAATCCTTTGAATATTATCAAATAGTTAAGAAATTGTTTTTCAAACTATCATCGTTTTTAATGCGAAATTTTATGTCTAGTTTTGGCATAGGGTTTCGCATTTGTTCATAAAATGATTACATTTAAAATGTTTAAACCTTTAAATTCAGAATTCATGCTTAAGAAATTATGCTTCATTTTCAGTTTGGTATTGCTCATCAATGGGAATGCTTTTTCCAAAGGGAAAGTGTTGATTAAAGGGAATTTTGCCAATACTGGAAATTATAAAATCATTTTTTTATACCAGTATTTTGGGAGTGAATTGGTAAAAGTAGACTCCTCTACTCTGAACAAAGGAAACTTTAAATTCAATAATGTCTATTCTCGAGGATTTTACAAATTAGGGTTTTCAGTTAACAAAGCCATTATCATGGTGATGGGAGATGACGTAGAAATGTCATTGACCGCTGATTGTAATAACTTCCCCCATTCAGCCAAATTTTCTGGGTCTACTGAAAACAGGTTGTTCAATGAGTTTATTTTTCGCAATGCACTATATGGACAGGCCATAAAACAATTGACGCAACAAACCTCCCAACTTGATGGCTTAAGAAATACGGATACGATCAAGTACAAGGAGATTTTATCCAGCCTGAGAATCAAAGAAGATTCGATTTTGAGCAGTCAAAATGCTTTTTTTACCAAATTATATACAGACAACAAAGGGACTTTTATGTCAAAGTTTGCTAAAATGTTCATTGTTACAGATTCAACGAATGGTTTAAATTATTTTTCTAACGAAGAATTTACAGATGAAGAATATACTGCCGGAGAAATGTTGGTCGGTAAAATCAACTCCTTTTTCAGCAACCACGTAGAAAAAACGCCTCAGGCATTTACAGAGGCAGCGGCTTATTTGTTGAGCAAACCAGTCAAAGCATCTCCTACAAAAGAGTTGTTTTACAAATCTATCATCAACTTGTTTTTAGAGGTGAAATTGGAATATGAAGCTTCTTTCAGAAAACAAATGTCGGCTGAATTTGGTGAAAAAGAGTCGGTAAAAAAATACCTTGCCGCATTACCAAAACTAGGATTACAAATTGGAGACAATGCTCCTGAAATATTTTTGCCTGATACCTCAACAAATTTTATAAAGTTATCGTCCTTAAAAGGTAAAGTGGTTTTGCTGGATTTTTGGGCTTCATGGTGCGGGCCTTGCAGAAGAGAAAATCCAGCGATGGTAAAACTCTATGAACGTTTTAAAGACAAAGGGCTGGTGATTTTGAGTGTTTCATTGGATGAAAACAAGCAAAGCTGGTCGAATGCCATTCGTAAGGACCGCTTGCTATGGTTACATGCTTCTGATTTGAGGGGATGGAAATCAATTGCTGCCTCGAATTATGGGGTACAAAGTATTCCTCAAACTTTCGTGTTGGATAAAGATGGTGTAATCATTGCCAAAAATCTTAGAGGGGAAGCGTTGGAAAGGTTTTTTGAAGAACAGTTTAAGTAGTGTTGAGTTGTGAGTGTTGAGTTTTTAGTATGATGAATCTATAATCAAGGGGTAATGCTCCGTAAACTGATAACTGTAAACCGTTAACGAAAAAAATGAGTAGCAAAAAGAATTTCAAAGTACTAGTAGTCGATGATGATGCCGATATTCTTGAATTACTTCAGTACAACCTGAGTAAAGAAGGCTATGAAGTTAAAGTGGCTGACAATGGTAAAAAGGCGATAGAAATTGCCAAAGATTTTGTGCCAAGTTTGATTTTGTTGGATGTCATGATGCCTCAAATGGATGGTGTTGAAACTTGCCGTCAATTGAGAGAAAATCCATTGTTTGCAGGTACTTATATTTTGTTTTTAACTGCCCGTTCTGAAGAATACACAGAGATTGCCGCTTTCGAAGTTGGTGCCGATGACTACATCACCAAACCTATCAAACCCAGGGCTTTGATGAGCAGGATTTCCGCATTGTTTAGAAGAGACAATAAGTCGGTGAAAAACAATGACGTGGTAAGTATCGGTGATTTGGTCATTGACAAATCGAGTTATACGGTTACCAAAGAAGGAAGAGAAATTGTACTTCCTAAAAAGGAATTTGAACTCTTGTTTTTCTTAACCCAAAATCCAAATAAAGTTTTTAACCGTCAGGAATTGTTGCAAAATATTTGGGGAATGGATGTGTATGTAATTGACAGAACGGTGGATGTGCACATTAGAAAAATTCGCGAAAAAGTAGGAGAGGACCTTATCAAAACCATTAAAGGTGTGGGATATAAATTTGATGTAGACTAAATATGTTGAATTCAAGAACACTAGCAGTAGTTTTGTCATTATTAATAGCAGTGGTTACCACTGCTTTTTTGTCTTTGGTACATGCCATAACTATTGTTGCTTTAGTGGTTTGTTTCAGTATCTCTTTTTCTGTAGCTTTTATCCTTATTTACCTCATATTGGAATTCTTGATTTTCAAGGAAATTAATAAAATTAATGGCTTAATAGCCAAATTGAAAAAAAAGGATTTTAAAATTACGGGCAAAAGTTTGGTCACTTCCTCAAGCCCCCTCGGGCGAATAACCGAGGAAATTTACACCTTGGCCAAAGTGAAGCAACTGGAAATTGACGAGCTTAAAAAGCTGGAAATCTACAGGCGAGAATTTTTGGCAGATGTTTCTCATGAACTCAAAACGCCTATTTTTGCCGCGCAGGGCTTTGTCGAAACCTTGCTTGATGGCGCCATCGACGACCCCCTGGTTAGGGACCGATTTTTAAACAAAGCCTCTAAAAGTCTGGATGGGTTAAATATTTTGGTGCAGGATTTAATTGTGCTTTCACAACTAGAAACCGGCGAGGTAAAAATGGACATGACCGATTTTGACCTCGTACATTTGCTCAAAGAAGTGGTAGAACAATTGGAAGACAAAGCCGCCAAGCGTAAATCTGTTATTGAAATATATACAACTGATACGAAGAGTTATATTGTTCATGCTGATAAGTTTCGAATCCAGCAAGTGATGGTGAATTTGGTTGTAAATGCCATCAAGTACGGAAAAGAATCGGGAACCATAGCAATCCATTTAGAAAAGGAAAAGAATCAGGTGCTTGTAACGGTGAAAGATGATGGTCCTGGCATTGCGAATGAGCATTTGGCCCGACTGTTTGAACGGTTTTACAGGGTAGATAAAAGCAGGTCCAAAGAAGGTGGAGGAACTGGTTTGGGCTTGGCAATTGTAGAGCAAATTATTGAAGCACATAATTCTCATATACAAGTGTCAAGTAAACTCGGAAAAGGTACTACCTTTGTATTCAAATTAAGAAAAGGATTAAGTGCCGAGTAATGAGTAAACTTACATTAGAAGAGCTGATCGTTCAGGAAACTGACGATTTTATATTTATCAATAAACCCCCATTGATATCTACCCTGGATGATAGGGCTGGAACAGGTACAAGTATTTTGCGCATGGCAAAAGAATATTGTCCTGAAGCCCAAGTTTGCCACCGATTGGACAAAGAAACCTCCGGAATATTATTGATTTCAAAACACAATGAGGCCTATAAGTTTGCCGCCATTAGGTTTGAACACCGGGAAATTAAAAAAATATACCATGCCGTGACAGATGGCATCCATGATTTTAATGTCATGCATGTGAATTTGCCAATTACTCCTTTACCCAACGGTATTGTGAAAATTGACAGGCAAGGAGGGAAGCCCGCAGAAACATTTTTTAGAACTTTAGAAGTTTACAAATACCATACCTTGGTAGAGTGTATGCCAGTAACAGGAAGAATGCACCAGATTCGTGTACACCTTGCCACCATCGGCGCCTCTATTACTGCTGATACACAATATGGAGGTAAGTTACCTTATTTGTCCAGACTCAAGAAAAAATTTAACCTCAAGAAAGATACCGAAGAACAACCCATGATCAAAAGGTTTGCCCTTCATGCCCGTCGTTTGGAATTAGAAAACCCAAATGGAGGAGAAATGTTGCGCGTTGAAGCACCCTACTTGAAAGACATGGAGGTATTGATTAAGTTGTTAGGGAAGAATAAGTAGTATTGGGTCTTGAGTACTGAGTACAGGGTATAGGGTACTGAGAACTGAGTACTCAGTACAGGGTTTGGAATCTAGCGTTTAAGGGTGCTTTGTACCCTATACTAGTTGTATTTTGAATTCAGCAACAGTGTAATGGGTGTACTTTCAATTCGAAATTTTACTGGATCCAAAGACGTTTAGTGCCTAATTTACCCAGAACCCAATACCCAGTACGCTGTACTCCGTACCCTATACTAAAATAAAATAAGAAAAAAACTAAACACTGTTGCACAGCAAATTTTAATCACTTATATTTGTGACCCTTTCCATGTAAAAGGAAGGGGAAATTTGTTTTCAGGAACTACTATTATAAATCTGTTTCAAAATTGGATACTTTAAGTTACAAAACGATCTCCGCTAACAAAGCAACTGTCGACAAAAGATGGGTGATTGTTGATGCTGAATCTCTTGTTCTTGGCCGTTTCTCTAGCGAGGTTGCTAAGATCATCAGAGGTAA
>CALPQG020000108.1 GCA_943325655.2 Bifidobacterium breve
AGATTTGAAATTTACCCAGGAAGGTACTGCGACTACAGCAAAAAATGAAGTGGTCAACTACAAAAATGAATTGTTTGTGTATAAAATGCCTTGGACTTTTACTTTGTCAGCAGGGGTACAGTTTTAAATTCCTGACGGGTTTGTCTTAGCATATCATGTTGTTTTCCCAGGATGTCCTACCAAATAAATGCCCTGTTGGGAACACCCTAATAAGTTTAATATAGACCCTATTTACATCCCTATATTACAACCTTATATTACAGTTCAATCAACCTATTTTAATATTAAGCGAATGTAAACCATTCGCTTTTTTTAGTAATAAATAAGTAATGTTTGAGCCTATAATTTCACAATCTCTTAAAACTAAAGTTTCTTTTACTTTATATGTCAACCGTAGTTTTGTATCAAATAAAAATTAAGAAAAAAACACAATCATGAAAAAACCATTACTATCTCTATTAGGCATTATTGCACTATTTGCAATCGAATCTAAAGCTCAAATTACAGATGTAACAAGTTTCGTTGGCGCATTGAGCACTGACCCTGCCAAAGACTGGACAAAAACATGGACGAACTGGACCCCTAGTACAACGGTTTATCCAGCAACTACGGATGCTGTAACACTAAACGATGCTTCACATGTTAAAGTTATCACCGGCAATCTTACTTTAGATGCAAACCAAGTATATTTGTTAACAAGTATACTTTCTATCGAATCAGGTGCTTCTTTAACTATCCCTGCAGGTACAATCATTAGAGGCGAAGCTGATGCTGACGCTGGAAATTATGCTACTATTGTTGTTGCTAAAGGTGGTAAAATATACATCAACGGTACTGTTGACAAACCTGTTGTCATGACTTCTAATTATGACGGAGACCGTGCTCGTGGTGATTGGGGTGGACTTGCATTGTTTGGTAATGCAATCAACAACCAGGGTATAGACATTCAAATGGAAGGTTTCAATAAATTAACTGCTTATAAAAGTGGCTTAGGTGGTTTACATGGTGGTAGCAATGATGACGACAATTCAGGTTCAATAAGTTTTTTAAGACTTGAATTTGCTGGTACTGCATTGGACGTAAACAAAGAAATCAATGCCCTAACACTTGGCTCTGTAGGTAGAGCAACCAAGTTAGACCACATTCAGGTTTCTTATTCTGGTGATGACTCTTTTGAATGGTTCGGTGGAACAGTAAACGCAAAACACTTGATTGCTTTTGCAAGTACTGATGATGATTTTGATACAGATTTTGGATATTCAGGGGAAGTACAATATGGTATTGGCTATAAAGTGGCCAATCAATTTGACTTGTCATGGAAAGCCGCTTCCGGAGCTTCTACTTCTGAAGGTTTTGAATCAGACAACGATGCAAATGGATCTTCTTTAACACCATTTACTAGTGCTGTGTTTTCAAATATGACAATGGTTGGTCCTGTAAAACCAGGCGGGACTTGGTCAACTTTATTGGTTGATCCAAACGATGTCGTGAATGACCAAAAATCAGCTTTCCGTAGAGGTGCACGTATCAGAAGAAATTCTAAAATTTCTATCTTAAACTCTATTTTCTTGGGTTATAGAAACTTTTTAATGGTTGATGGTAGTGCTAATATTGCCAATGCAGGTGTTGATGCTGTGCCTCAAAAGTTTGATGCCGCTACTCAATTTAAAAACAACTATATCGGAAGTACCAGTGCTTCATTTACGCCTGCTTCTGCAACTGCAGATGGTTTGGTAGAAGTGGCAAGTGCTGGTCCTTTGGCTTCATTAAATACCTGGGTTAGTGCAGTTGGTAATGCAAATTCAATCAACAGCGGTACTTATAATCCTGGTGGTGTGTTAACAGAATTAAACAACGTTGCAGCACTTGATTTCAGGCCTGTGGTTGGTTCTCCTGTAAATACAATGGCTGATTTCTCCAGTGCTAAACTGATTACAAGCTTGAATGATGAGGTATTTGCAAATAGCGAACTTACCATCTATCCAAATCCAACAGACGGTGCTGTAAATGTATCTTTTGAATTGTTGAAAGCTGCTGCCGTATCGATTGAAATTTTTACTTTAACAGGTGAAAAAGTAGCCATACTTAACAATGGTGAATTGGCTGCTGGAAATCAAGTAGTGACTTCAAATACACTTTTAACAACAGGTATTTATTTTGTTAAAATTGCTTCTAATGCTTCTTCTGCAACCGTTAAGTTGGCTGTGAAATAACATTTTTTGTGTGTTAAATATGTTAAATAAAGCCTCCCATTAATCGGGAGGCTTTTTGCGTTTTTAAGGGTGTATTATTCACCAAACCAATAACTTTTTTAACTAAAATCAACGTATAAATGGGTGGGTTTGCTTGCTGGCATTTCCAATAAAATATTCCAAATTTGACTCCTTGATTTTTGCCTAAATTTATGCTTATGAAAACGCCACAAAATGAAGTTGTTTTAAATTATGCTCCCAATTCTACCGAGAAAAAATTACTTCAAAAAGCCATGGAAGAAGCTAAATCTGTGGAGAAAGACATTCCGATGTATATCGGGAATCAGGAAATTCGTACCGAAGACAAACGCCGTTTGTCCATGCCACACGAACATGCACATACGCTTGGGTATTATCATTTTGGAGATGAATACCATGTAGGGCAAGCCATAAGAGCGGCATTAAATGCCAAAGAAGCTTGGGGAAAATTTACCAGAGAACAACGCGGTAGAATATTTTTAAAGGCCGCTGAATTGGCTGCTGGTCCATACCGAATGAAACTCAATGCCGCCACCATGCTTGGCCAATCTAAAAATGCTTACCAGGCAGAAATTGATGCCGCTTGTGAACTTATAGATTTTTTGCGGTTCAATGTGCACTTCATGGAGGAAATGGAACACATTCAACCGGCATCTTCTCCTGGGGTAAACAACCAGTTGGAATATAGGCCTTTGGAAGGGTTTGTTTTTGCGCTGACACCGTTTAACTTTACCGCCATTGCGGCCAATTTACCCACAGCTCCTGCCATGTTAGGAAATGTTGTGGTTTGGAAACCAGCAGAGACACAAATTTATGCCGCACAAGTAATTATGGAATTGCTGATTGAAGCAGGCTTACCCGCTGGCGTTATCAACCTGATTTATACGGAAGGTCCTGTGGCAGGAGAAGTGATTTTCAACCATCCTGAATTTGCTGGTTTGCATTTTACAGGAAGCACCAAGGTGTTCAAATCTCTTTGGAAAACCATTGCCAATAATTTGGATACCTATAAAAATTTCCCCCGGATAGTGGGCGAAACAGGGGGCAAAGATTTTGTGCTGGCGCATCCTTCTGCCAACCCCAAAGAAGTAGCTACTGCTTTGGTGCGTGGTGCATTTGAATACCAGGGACAAAAATGTTCGGCTGCTTCACGTGCTTATCTACCAGTATCATTATGGGAACAAATTAAAACTTTTGTATTGGAAAATTTGGCCACCATCAAAATGGGTACGGTGGAAGATTTTGGTAATTTCGTAAACGCCGTAATCGATGAAAAAGCCTTTGACCGAATTGTTGCTGCCATAGAATTGGCAAAAAATGATCCTTTAATGAAGGTGATTGCCGGCGGAACTTATGACAAATCGGTAGGTTATTTTATTGCTCCAACCATCTTACAAGCCATTGATCCATGGAGTACCACAATGACTGAAGAGCTTTTTGGTCCGGTGCTTACGGTATATATATATCCTGACAATACTTTTGAAGACGTATTACATTTGGTAGATACGTCTTCGCCTTATGCACTCACAGGAGCAATATTCAGTGCGGACAGGGCTGTACTCGAAAACGCGAAAGAAGTGCTGCAGCATGCTGCCGGAAACATTTACCTCAACGACAAACCTACCGGCGCTGTAGTTGGGCAACAGCCTTTTGGTGGTGGTAGAATGTCGGGAACCAATGACAAATCGGGGTCGATGTTAAACTTATTGCGTTGGGTATCGCCTCGTACGGTAAAAGAAACCTTTGTGAGTCCTAAAGATTTCAGGTATCCTTTTTTAGGGTAGCGAGGTGTTATTTTATTTCTTATTACAATTTTCAAATTACTAATTTTCATTCCTTATTTTTATTGTACCTTGCAAAACTGAATAATAGGATAGACTATTTTTAGGATTTAAACAAAATTACCCAATGTCTACAAGCAAAACATTTGATACCACTGGTCACGACTTTATAGAAATATTTGGTGCGCGTGAGCATAACCTCAAAAATATAGACCTCAAAATACCGAGAAATAAACTGGTCGTGATTACCGGTATTAGTGGTAGTGGAAAGTCGTCCTTGGCTTTTGATACCATTTACGCTGAAGGACAACGTCGTTACATGGAAAGTTTTTCCGCTTATGCCCGTTCATTTATTGGAGGCATGGAAAGACCCGACGTAGACAAAATCAATGGGTTGAGTCCGGTAATTTCAATTGAACAAAAAACGACATCCCGAAACCCACGCTCCACAGTAGGAACGGTGACGGAGATTTATGATTTTTTACGTCTGTTGTTTGCCCGTACAGCCGATGCTTATTCGTATTTAAGTGGCGAAAAAATGATCCGTCAATCAGAAGATCAAATTATTGACCAGCTGATTCAGCATTTTACAGGACAAAAATTAACCCTTTTGGCTCCTGTAGTAATGGGAAGAAAAGGGCATTACAGAGAACTTTTTGAGCAAATTCGCAAAGCGGGTTTTACCAAAGTACGTGTTGATGGCGAAGTGCAAGACATCACTGCCAAAATGCAGTTGGACCGTTACAAAACCCATGATGTTGAAATTGTAATTGATAGAATGGTTCCTGAAGAAGAAGACCGTTACAGGATTACACAATCCGTAAAAGTGGCCATGACGCACGGAAAAGGAGTAATTATGTTGCTCGACAGCCAGGATAAAATCTCTTTCTTTTCTAAATTTTTAATGGATCCCAAAACAGGTTTGTCCTATGGTGAACCTGCGCCAAATTTGTTTTCATTCAATTCTCCTTATGGGGCTTGTCCAACTTGTAATGGCTTGGGAACGATTGAAGAAATTACCATAGAATCTATAATTCCAGACCGCAAACTGAGCATCAGCCGAGGAGGAATAGCCCCTTTGGGTTTGTACAGAGACATCTGGATTTTTACACAGATCACTGCCATTCTTAAAAAACACAAACTCGACATCACCACGCCAATCAAAGATATTCCTGAAGAGGTGTTGAATATATTGTTGTATGGTGATGAAGAAACCTATGAAATTAAATCTAAAACTACACCTGGACAAAGCTGGTCGTCGGTGTATGAAGGCATCATTAATTTTCTGAAACGCCAGCAAGAAACAGGCTCTGATAAAATTCAGGATTGGTTGAAAGATTACATGAAAGCGGGCGTTTGTCCTGAATGTAATGGTGCACGGTTGAAAAAAGAATCATTGCATTTTAAAATTGACGGCAAAAATATTGCTGCATTGGCGCAATTGGACATCACGCTTTTGGCCGAATGGTTTACAGGCTTGGAATCAAGGTTGAGTAGCCGTCAAAACCAAATTGCTGCGGAAGTATTGAAAGAAATAAGAAAAAGAATAGGTTTTTTGTTGGATGTGGGATTGGAGTATTTGACCCTTGATAGGCCTTTAAGGACGCTTTCTGGTGGTGAAGCACAACGTATCCGTTTGGCGACTCAAATTGGAACACAGCTGGTAGGCGTATTGTATATTTTGGATGAACCGAGTATCGGACTTCACCAACGTGACAACGTAAAGTTGATTGCAGCACTTCAAAATTTAAGAGACCTGGGCAATACCGTTGTGGTGGTAGAACACGACAAAGACATGATGTTGGCCTGTGATTATATCATTGATATTGGTCCGGGAGCGGGTCGTCATGGTGGACATGTAGTAGGAGCGGGTACACCTGAAGAGTTTTTGAAACTTCACAGTACCACCGCGGCTTATTTGAATGGTGAGCGAACCATCGCTGTTCCCGCAAAACACCGCGAAGGAACTGGGCACAGTCTGGTATTGTCTGACTGTACCGGGCATAACCTGAAAAATGTTACCTTAAATATTCCTTTAGGTAAAATGGTTACCATTACCGGCGTTTCCGGAAGTGGAAAATCCAGTTTAATTCACGATACCTTATATCCTATTTTAAATAAATTCTTTTTCAATGCCAAGCGTGAAGCCTTGCCTCATGGTGATGTTCAAGGCTTGGAATTTATTGACAAAGTAATTGAAGTGGATCAATCGCCTATTGGTCGTACACCGCGTTCAAATCCTGCAACTTACACGGGTGTATTTACAGATATCCGTTCTTTGTTTGCCGAATTGCCTGAATCAAAAATCAGGGGTTATGGTCAGGGACGGTTTTCATTCAACGTAAAAGGCGGTCGTTGCGAATCCTGCGAAGGTGCTGGTTTGAAAGTGATTGAAATGGATTTTTTACCTGATGTAAATATTCCATGCGAAAGCTGTAAAGGCAAAAGGTATAACCGCGAAACCTTAGAAGTAAGGTTTAAAGGGAAATCTATTTCAGATGTTTTGCAGATGACCGTAAGTCAAGCCGTGGAATTCTTTGAAAATCAACCCCGAATTCTACGAAAAATTGACACGCTCAATGAAGTGGGATTGGGATATGTTACTTTAGGGCAACATGCCACCACACTTTCAGGAGGTGAGGCGCAACGTGTAAAATTAGCAACCGAACTTTCTAAAAAGGATACAGGTAAAACACTCTATATATTAGATGAACCAACCACAGGTTTGCATTTTGAAGACATCCGTCATTTGTTGGTGGTTTTGGATAAATTGGCCGATAAAGGAAATACGGTATTGATTATTGAGCATAACATGGACGTAATTAAGGTGTCAGACTATGTTATTGATATTGGATTAGAAGGAGGTTTAAATGGAGGAACGATTGTTTGCCAGGGAACGCCACAGGAAGTAGCTGAAAATAAAGTGAGTTATACGGCTAAGTTTTTGAAGCAGGAAATGATGTTGAGTTGATTTCAGCATAAGGGAATTACTAATAAAAAATGAATGTGATTCAATAGGTTTTGGGCGTTTCCCGTGCTTTCGGCACTCGCTTTTTGCTTTGTTATCGGTCGATAATGCTTCATTATTGACATAGAAGAACAAAGCAAAAGAGCTCAAACAATCCCGATTTCTCGGGACAATCACTAACGCTTAGCGCCTTGATTTAATGAATACAGTATTCACGTAACATAGAAAATGATAAGTTATAGTTTTGAAGCAAGAAATGTGTTTTATCATTTACAATATAATCGAGTTTTAATAATCATTCATTATTTATAGTCACAATGGCTTTAGACAAAGACGGTATTGCCAAGCGCATCGCCAAAGAAGTTAAAAATGGGTATTATGTAAATTTAGGAATTGGCATTCCAACCCTTGTAGCCAACCATATTTCTGCCGATATCAATGTGGTATTGCAATCTGAAAATGGATTATTGGGAATTGGTCCTTTTCCAACCGAAGACAAAGTTGACCCTGATTTAATCAATGCCGGTAAGCAAACCATCACCATGATTCCCGGTGCGTCGCTTTTTAACTCAGCCGAGAGTTTTGCCATGATACGTGGTGG
>CALPQG020000109.1 GCA_943325655.2 Bifidobacterium breve
GCGGTAATACAAAATGGCTCATTGCCAAACAGTAAAATAATTTTAGGTAAAGTAAATAACATTGCTCAAAAAGTACTGGAAGCACAAATGGAATCTCCCTCCATCATCGTATTTGGGGAAGTGGTAGGTTTGCATCCTGATTATTAAGGCTCTTTCGAATTTGCAATTCGGAAGCATTATCGTAGGATTTGTAATCCGTTTTTTCACCTCACCTCTCCATTCGGATTACAAATCCTAGGACAGGGATTCGACAATTGAATTGTCGAATAGCAGGATAGCAAACTGTTGCTTAATTATTTAGAATTGACAATAAAAAATAAAAAGAATGTCCAAATATTTACCTGTAGTTGATCCCATCGATAAGAGATGCCTGAAATCAAAATCCTATCAAACAATTTATCTCCCAAATAACGTCTATTAAACTTGTAGCAATATTCATTTAAATAGTTCTGCATAAAGCCTTTATCTATTTTATGGTATATATCTAATAGCAATCTTTTAGAATTACTGATGGCGATATGTACTCAAGGTAGAATTTTTCCAGCCTCTTTTGGTTTAATAACTTGTGGGTTATGGCTTTTTACAACTTCTTTTATACCATTATATGATGGATATGCATCTGTTGTTATAGAACTTTCTGTGCTGATATTATCTTTTACAAGTGCATTTATAGTTACAGACTTGAGATTTTGAGTCACTTTCATTTTAAGGTATCCTAATTTCTTTGGAGGTCTGTTTTTTTTAGGATTATCTACAGTTTTTAATTCTGCCATTACAACAACTTTAGTTTGTTTTTGACTTCCTCGCCCCGTTTTTTATTCTCTTTAGTTGTTGATAAAGAGACACTTTCATAAAACACTTCATCAAGTTCTATTTCTCCGCTAATTTGATATTCATCATCTCTTATACCCATTACAGCCCGTATTTTATGAAGCATTTTCCAAATGGGTTGATAACGATTATGACCTAATTGACGCTGAATTTCTTTAGCTGAAAACTCTTTTTAGTTGCTATTAAAAGATGCATTGCGGTATAACAATAGCTATACGACAACTTACTTTTATGCATTACTGTTCCGCTTCGTAATGTTGTTCTAAAACTACAGGATTTACACTCATATTGCCAGCTGTCTTGTTTCCAATAGTGGTGGTTCGTACAAGCACACTTCTTACATATAACACCTTTTTCATCTCTGTGTTTTTTAAAATGAAGTTTACAAATTAACTCATCTGGAAAATCTTTGTAAAAACTTATTATGCTCATATTTATACTTGTTTTTGACACAACTAAGTTAATTGTTTTTCTCATTTAGGCAAGTATACGGACATTCATATATACTTTTATGAGTCAATGTAAAAAGCATGAAATCAACCCTCAGAAATGGTTAAGACATGTATTCTAAAACATTTTAGACACTAAACCAAGTCAGTACGAAACACTATTGCCTGATTATATGAAAAAAAATCCACTTTTTTAGGATGCGGTTGATTGAATAGATACAACTAATCTTACTTTAGTAAACTATGTATAAAGATCAATACTTTAAACTAAAAAGCTCAAACATGCTAAAACTATGTTTTTAATTCACTTAAAGATTCAAAACCAACCCATCATAAGCTAAATACACATTTTCTGGCAATTCTTTTTGAACGGCAACATGCAATCCAATTTTATGACTCATGTGTGTAAAATAAGCTTTTTCAGGTTGAACTCGAGCGACTATTTCTAAGGCTTGTTGCAAAGTAAAATGAGAAATATGGGGTTCTTTCTGAAGGGCATTCAACACCAATACTTTTGTACCTTTTATTTTCTCTAATGACTCCGCTGAAATATAATTGGCATCCGTGATGTAAGTAAAATCTTTAATCCTAAACCCGAAAACAGGTAATTTATAATGCATTACCTCAATTGGAATAATGTTAACCCCATTAATTTTAAACGGAATATTGTCAATTTCATGCAATTCAACCAGAGGAATACCTGGATAGCCTGCATTTTTAAAAATATAAGAAAACTCTTGTTTGATTTGATGCAAAACCTCAGCCCTGCCATACACTGGCATCGCTTTTTTGTCTTTGAAATTAAATGAGCGAATATCGTCCATGCCTGCGGTATGGTCTTTATGTTCATGGGTAAAAAGTAAAGCATCCATAGCAACAATATTTTCTCTCAAAATTTGCTGACGAAAATCAGGTCCCGAATCAATGATAAAACTTTGACCGTCTACTTCTACATTGACTGAAACACGCAAACGTTTGTCTCTAAAATCCATTGAAGTACAAACCTCGCATTTGCAAGCAATTACAGGCACCCCCTGTGACGTTCCGGTTCCTAAAAATCTAATTTTCAAAGCTTTAATTGGGTTTGTGAAATTTCAAAATACAACACCTTATTTTTCTCCGAAAAATTATTCATATCCATATTGATTTCACGAATAATAGCAATGAGGCAATTAATTTTACCCTCTAAAGGATAAAACTTATTTACAATAACCACCTTTTGATCATTTAAGATACAATAGCCTGATTTAAAATTCCCCTTTTCATAACGCAATACATAGTCCGACTCGGCAAAAATATCTTCTAATTTTCGTAGAAAATTAGGGGTATATTTGAGCCCTGCCAAACCATTGCTATTTGCAGCATGGTTCATCGTTTAATTTTGGGTATACTTATTTACCAATTCCACCAACAAATCGAAATTCAATGGTTTGGGTAAAAACTCATTGATTCCTATGGAATGAAAAAAATCAACGGTGTGGTTTTGTGCATTTCCTGTTATTGCAATAATGGGAATGGAAGATTTTGCTTTGTCAGCCAAAGCCCTTACCGCTTTTGCACAGTCAATCCCATTCATAACAGGCATATTGATGTCCATCAAAATAATGTCTGCGTCGTTTTTATCCAGGTAATCCAATACCTCTTTTCCATTTTTCATGGAAATAATTTCATAATTCTGAAAGGATAAAATTCTTTTCGTCAAGTTTTGAATAACTGAACTATCTTCGGCAACCAATACTTTCTTTCCCATAATATTTATTCTTTAATTAAAAATCAAAATTAGACAATTCTTTGAATTTATAGTAACATTACTTCTTATAATATACCAGGAAATCATGAAATGCAATATGCAGTTGGGTCAATAAATCTGACACCTGTTTATTCGATTCATGTTGTAAAGCGTTGTCAAGCAAGGTGGCAACTTTCGTCACTTTGGTTATACCCAATGTACCTGAACTTCCCTTTATAGTGTGAATGTAAGATTTCAGATGCGTAAAGTCTTTTTTCGCAAAAGCAAATTCCGAAAGCTTGAGGAGCATGGAAGTTTCAATATCAAAATCTTCCCACATCTCCAGCAACCCTTCTTTGCCTCCATATTTCAGCAATTGATTGACAACAGCTTCCTCAACAACGCCTTCATTTTCTATAATTTCACTCTCTTTGATCATAGAAAATGGTTTTAATCCATCCACTTTATGCACCCATTCATTGATTTTAGACAATAAAGTTTCCACACGAATCGGTTTTGGCAAATAATCATCCATGCCCAATTCCAAATATTTTTGCCTGTCCTCTTTCATAGAATAGGCTGTCATGGCAATAATTGGCGGGATTTTTTTGGTGCTATTTTTTTTGATTTCAATGGTAGCAGTAATGCCATCCATTACTGGCATTTGAATATCCATCAAAACAATTTCATAATTATTCTCTGTAATTTTCTCAATGGCTTCCTTACCGTTAACGGCTGTATCCACCTGACAGTTATGGTTTTTAAGAATCTCTGTGGCGACTTTTCTATTGACCAGGTTGTCATCTACTACCAATACTTTCAAACCTTTAAAATCAACCACCAATTGGGGTGAATTCGTATTTTTGTTTTCCACTTCAAATGGCGCAATTTCAGGCACCTCAAAAGTAAACCAAAAAGTACTTCCATCTCCCAATTTACTTTTAACCCCTACAATTCCATTCATCATTTCACACAATTGCTTGGAAATCACTAACCCAAGTCCTGTTCCGCTAAATGATTTGGTGGATGAATTGTCTAATTGTGTAAATGGATTAAACAACAAAGGCAATTGGTCCTGAGACATTCCAATTCCAGTGTCAGAAATCGTAGCTTTCATGATATTTGTTCCTTTTTGGGTCGTCCTAAGTTTTTCAATTGTTATATTAACGGTTCCATTTTCTGTAAACTTGATAGCATTGGACGTCAAATTTGACAATATTTGAAGCAACCTTGTTTCATCAGCTTCCATATACATGGGTACATCAGGATTGATCAAATAATTAAATTCAATATTTTTTATTTTTGCCTGCTGACTAAACAACGCATATAATTTAGATAAGGTATTTTCTAAATAAATGGGTTGAGGTTTCAATTGCATTTTACCTGCTTCAATTTTAGACAAGTCCAAAATGTCATTCAAAATGGTCAGTAATGTTTCCGAAGATTTTTTAATGGTTTGTACATAATCTTTTTGAACAGCATTCAAATGCGTTAAATCCAGCAAGTCAATCATTCCGATAACCCCGTTCATCGGAGTTCTGATTTCATGACTCATATTTGCCAAAAACAATTCTTTCACTTTCAGGGACTTTTCAGCAACTTCTTTGGCATGAATCAAATCTTCTTCTGTTTTTTTCAAAAAAGTAATGTCTCTGGCCACACCATCAGTAGCTATTGGCTCTCTGTTTTGGTTTAAAATTACCCTGATATTGGAAATGGTTTGAATTTCGGTACCATCTTTTCGCCTGATACTTACTTCAAAATTTCGTACGGTTCCTGTACGAAGCAATTCCTTCAATAATTTTTCTTGTTTTTTGGCATTGACATAATAATCAGAAATCTTTTTCCCAATCATTTCCTCTTGGGTATAACCGGTAAGCTCAAGCACCGAGGGACTCACCAAAGTAATATTGCCATAAAAATCAGTGCGGTAATACAAATCTTGGAAAGACTCGAAAATATTCCTGAATTTTTCTTCACTTTCGTGAATGGACAATTCTGCATATTTTTTTTCTGTAATGTCATGGCTTATCCCCGAAACCTCTTCAATGGTACCTTTGGAGGTATAAATCGGATTCAGGTAGGTTTCTCTCCAAATCAATCGGTTGGCAAAACCTGTCGAGGAAGTTTCATAATGTTGGGGAATCCCATCAAATGCCAGCCTGTATTTTTCATTTACAAAATCCCTGTACAATTCGTCTGACAAAATCATGCGGGGTTCACCCGAATCTGTTTCTAAAACAGGAGCTTCTCCATACTGTTTTTTTAATGTTTCCGCATAATTTTGGTTAAATGAAGTCAGGACCTTTTCCCTGTTTACGGACCACATCAAATGGGAACTGCTTTCAAAAATAGATTTTAAACGGGCAGTTTTATGGGCAATTTTTTCTTCATTTATTTTACGTTCAATCGCAACCGCAATTTGACCGGATACAAAGTCGAGCATTTCCAAATGCCTTTGCTTGTATTTATTGCTGTCGCTGTAACTTTTTACTGCAATGAGTCCAATGATAGTGTTATCCACTTTTAGCGGTACGCCCAACCAAACTTTAGGAATTCGTCCGGGAAGTAATACCAAGCCTTTTTTGGCCAAAGCAACAATATCTTCTTCGTACAAAAACATGGCCTTCCCTTTAGAAAGCGTATATTCCGTTAAGCCTTTTCCTTTTATTCGGATAGAAGAACTCACTATTCCAGGATAATTTTCATCTACATAATAAGGAAAACTAAGGTTGGAATAATCATCTTCACAAATGGCAACGTGAAAATTATTGACCTCAATATATTGTTTTAAAAGCTTATGAATATCAAGGTATAAATCATCCAGGTTACTATTTTTAATGGCCAGGTTCGCAATAGCATAATAGAGATTCTGAAACCGTTCAGCCCTAATTTTCAGCGTATTGTTATGAAAAATTCCTCGAAACTCCGTAGGATTTCCATTGACAAATTTACAGTTTACCGAGCATGTCACATATACATGTTTTCCTTGCTTGGTTTGTAAAATAGTGTCAAAATCAGGTACACTTTCACCATGTAAAATGTTGTGCAAATTATCCAAGGTACTGCTTCTCTGATCGTCAACGATTACATCTACAAATTTCAGGTTTTCTATTTCTTTGTCAGTATAGCCCAGCGTATTTTTCCATGCCTGATTCACAAATTGAAGTGTCCCGTCCATGGAAAAAATCTGAATTAAATCGTTGGCGTTCTGAAAAAAGTCTTCTAATTTTTTATTGGTTTCACGCAAGGCCCTCACCATACGTTTGTTTTCACTCACGTCTTTTCCGACCAATGAAAACCCAGTAATAACACCTTCGGCATCAGAAACCATGACCACATTAAACTGTATGGTACATAAATCTCCGTATTTAGATTGGATAACCCTTTCAAACTGATCTAAAAAAATTCCTCCTTTGGTAATTTCTAAAAACTCATTCTTTAAATTCTCAACGCCAGTTTCAGCCAAAAAGAAACTAAAAAGATCTTTGCCGATAACCTCCTGTTTTTTTACTCCCGTTAAATTCAAAAAATTAGTATTGCAATGGGTAATCAAACACTTGCTGTCAATGGTTACTCCTACCATCCTCACTTTTTCAAAAATCTGCTCCAATCGGTTTTGGGATTCCAGCAGCATAACTTTTTTCACATTACGTTCTTCCTGCAATTTTCTTTCTGTAATATCCAGGTCGTAAATAATGATGGCTTCTTCGTTAAAATATTCCCCTTTTTTAAACGTAATCTCATGACAGGAACGATTTCCCTGACCATTATCATTTATTAACCATTCTACTACTTGTGTATATCCAGCCTGAACGCGTTCTAAAATTTTATAAAATTGAATTTGAAATTCATTTTGAGAATCCGTATTTACCAGGCCTAAATCAATGAAGCTTTTACCTTTTACGTCATCAATAGCAAGGCTATAGTGTAACTTTGCTGTATCGTTTAGGTCTTGAACATTTCCTTTCGTATTGAGAATAAAAATTGCTTCGCTGCTTGAATTGAACAAGCCTTTATAGCTTTGTTCCGCAGATTTGAGTTTTTTATTGGCATTCCAAAGATCAGTAATATCATGCCCGATAGAATGTACAATTTCTTCTCCTGCGGTATTGATAACCAATTTATTGCTATAATTTAAAAGTCTGCGAATACCATTTTTGTCCAATACTTTAATAAATCCTTTGTCAAATTTATGTTCTCTTATGCGTTGAAGGTACCATTTAAAATCATCCCTAAATTCAGGGACAATAAAATCATACATAGTTTTGATTTCATCCGACAATACCTCTTCACTTGCACGGTTATAGCCAATAATATTTCCTTCCAAATCATGCACCATTACCAAATCATGGCTATTCTCTTCTAATAAAGTAATGAGTTCTTCATTTTTAATGTCAGGTTTTACAGCATGGATATGGTAGTTATTTTCTTGGGATTGTGCACGCAACTGAATAATTTGGGTTATCAGTTCTTCTTTAGATAAGGTTAACAAATCTGCTTGATTCATAGTTAATTAAAGATTTTTGGTCTACTAAAAATCTAA
>CALPQG020000110.1 GCA_943325655.2 Bifidobacterium breve
ATCATTGGTAATTCAGGCGAGCTTACCAGTGGACCACATTTGCATGTTGAACTTTGGTACGCCGGTAATCCAATAAATCCTCAAAGGTTTATTCCGTTTGAATAGTTGGTATTAGGTACAAAGTATTAAGTATTAGGTATAATATGTAAAAATATAATTTACTCAAAACTAACAACTCAACACTCAAAACTAAAAAAATGTTTTCAGGAAAAGAATCAAAAAAAGAATTAGAAGAAATTGTTAACTCAAGTAATAGCATTGGAAAAGGGACTATTATTGATGGTAATATTGAAGCGGTAGGTAATATTCGAATCGAAGGTACAGTCAAAGGAAATGTGACTACAAAAGCAAAATTGTCTTTGGGTGAGTCTGCAACTATTGAAGGAAATGTATTTGCCATCAATGCTGAAATTGCCGGTACAGTAAAAGGAATTTTAACAGTTTCTGAATTGTTGCTTTTAAGATTTTCTGCTGTAATCACAGGAGATATAATTACAGGAAAGTTGTCTGTGGAAACGGGAGCTTCGTTTAATGGTAATTGTAAAATGCAAAATGATGGAAGAGCAGACACCCAAGCCCAAAAATGACAATAAATTCCTCATATTTATGGGGATTGGATTTCAAATGATTGCGATAATTGCTGTTTCGGCATGGTTGGGTCAGTTGATTGATCATCATTATAAAAATCCCAAACCCTATGTGACTTTGGCTTTGTTGCTATTTGGTACAGTGGGTTCAATTTGGCAATTAATTAAACAAGTAACCCATCTGAATGAATAAGCAAGAACATACCTCTTATTTTAAATCGTTGTCAATACTTACCATCATTTTGGCTGTCATTACCCTTGGAGTTCAATTGTCTCCATGGTCTAAGTATTTGAATAGTTATTCGTGGTTGGTATTTATTTATATGGTTTTACTGTCCCTTGTTTCTTATTTTTTAAGGTACAAAGGGTTTAAATCAAGCGATCCATACGATACTTACAATTATAGCATGCTGGCAACTACCGTAAGATTGCTGGTTTCGGCTGTAGTTTTGGCTATTTATTGCTTTTTAGTGAAAGAAAATCTTGGATCGTTTACATTTATTTTTTTTGTGTACTATTTTATTTATACAGCTTTTGAAATTAAATCCTTATTACCTAAATTGCGAACCGTTTCAGAAAAGGAATAAGTTATACAGTTGAAAAAAATGAATATACAAGTGCAATTATTTCTAAATCAGTTTAAATCATTTCTTCTTGTTTTGTTATTTGTTTTGGTGACAAAAATTTCGGTTCATGCTGAAGAAGGACATGGTCAAGTAGGAGCAGAGCAAAAGTTTGTTCCCTCAGAAATGATTATACATCATATTTCTGATTCGCATGAATGGCATATAGCTACAATTGGTCATAACCATATTACCATACCTTTGCCGGTAATTTTGTATTTTGAAATAGATGGCAAGTCTGGATGGGATTTCTTTATGTCCTCTCAGTTTCATGCAGAAGGTTTTGACCACGAAGGTGAAAGGCATGAAAGTTTGCCTGTTGATGGTGGATTTAAGTTGGATCACCACGGTCATATTTTCTACGAGAAAGATGGTAAACCATTTGGACCAGCAAAAATTATAGATTTATCAATCACCAAAAATGCAGCATCCATCATGTTGTCTTTTGTATTGTTGTTATTTGTTTTTCTTTCTGTAGCAAGAGGATTTTCAAAAAATAAAGGCAAAGCACCAAGTGGGATACAGTCATTCTTTGAACCCTTGATTGTTTTTGTTAGAGATGAAATTGCACTTCCTAATATTGGAGAACACAAATACATGAAATTTATGCCTTATTTGTTGACGGTATTCTTTTTCATTTGGTTCAATAACTTGTTAGGCCTTGTACCTTCAGGTGCAAATGCCACTGGAAATATTGCAGTGACATTGACTTTGGCATTGTTAACAGCTATTATTACAAACGTTTCGGGTAATAAAGAATACTGGATGCATATTTTATGGACTCCAGGAGTACCTTTGCCTTTAAGGATTATTATGCTACCGGTTGAGTTATTAGGAATAATCACAAAACCCTTTGCATTGATGATTCGTTTGTTTGCCAATATTACTGCAGGTCACTGTATTATATTGAGTATTATGAGCTTTATATTTATCTTTAAAAGCTTAAGTGTAGCTGCGGTTTCAGTACCATTTGCAATGGTAATGAACGTGATGGAGTTTGGTGTTGCTGCTTTACAGGCATACATCTTTACTTTATTGTCAGCTTTATTTATCGGATCGGCAGTAGCAGAACATGCTCATGACGATCATCATTAATTCGGCAAATTCAATTTTGTATAAATCAAATTTTAATTATTGTTCAACTCTAAATTATAACAAATGTTATCTTCAGTATTATTACAAATAAGTGGTAGTATTTCTACATTAGGTCCAGGTATTGGTGCTGGTCTAGCTGTATTGGGTGCTGGTCTTGGGATCGGTAAAATCGGTGGTTCAGCGATGGAAGCAATTGCTCGTCAACCTGAAGTTGCTGGTAAAGTTCAAACTGCTATGCTTATTGCTTCTGCTCTTATCGAAGGTGCTGCGCTATTTGCTATAGTTGTATGTTTCCTTATCGGTGGATAATAATACATTGCCTTGAGAGAAATCTCAAGGCAATTTATTTCTAAGATGATTTCAAGTTTGATTTTGAACAATATAAACTTAGTTTAAAACATGGAGTTAATAACCCCTGGATTAGGTCTGATTATTTGGACCTCTCTTTCGTTTCTTTTATTATTGGCGATTCTATCAAAATTTGCATGGAAACCAATTTTATCTGCATTGAGAGAACGTGAAACGAGTATTAGTGATGCATTAGCATCTGCTGAAAAAGCAATGGCTGATATCCAGAAACTTCAAGCTGATAATGATAAATTGTTGGTTGAAGCCAGAGCTGAAAGAGATAAAATCTTACGTGAAGCATCAGCTGCAGCTGCAACGATGATTGCAGAAGCAAAAGGCAAAGCAGAAACGGAAGGTGCAAAAGCAATGGACATCGCTAAATTAGCGATTTCCAATGAAAAACAAGCTGCTTTGGTAGAAATCAAAAATACGGCTGCTATACTTTCTGTAGAAATTGCTGAAAAGCTATTGAGAAAAGAATTGAAAGACGAGCAAGCACAAAAAGAGTTGGTACAAGAGTATATCAAAGAAGTTAATTTTAATTAATAAATTATGTCAGATATACGTGTAGCTTCCAGGTATGCAAAATCAGTAATTGATTTGGCCATAGAAAAAGGATGTTTAGAGGAAGTTCATCATGACATGCTTTCTTTTGCAACCATCTGTGGAGAAAATAGAGAGCTAGTAGCGTTATTGAAAAGCCCAATTGTTAAAAGCGATAAAAAGTACAAAGTACTTGACTTGATTTTCAACGGAAGGGTTAATGCTTTAACATTAGCATTCTTAAAAATAATAACTTCAAAAGGCAGAGAGCAAGCATTGCCATCTATCGCTGAAGAGGTAAATAACCAATACAATATCCTCAAAGGAATTCAAAAGGCGCAAGTAATCACTGCTTCTCCTTTGAATGATTTGCTACGTGACGAATTCAAAAAAATCGTTTCTGGTTCTAGTAATAAAAAAGTAGAATTATCAGAAAAAGTAGACCCGGATCTTATTGGTGGATATATTCTTAGAATTGCTGATCAGCAAATTGATGAATCTATCCAATCTAAGTTGAATAATATTAAGGTGAAGTTTAGTTCCAATCCATTTATATCAAAATTATAATCATGGTAGCAGTTAGACCAGATGAGGTTTCAGCAATATTAAGAGAACAATTATCGAACGTAAAAACAACCGCCGAGCTTGAAGAAGTGGGTACTGTATTGCAAGTAGGTGATGGTGTAGCACGTATTTACGGCTTAACAAAAGTACAATCAGGGGAGTTATTAGAATTTGCTAATGGCGCAAAAGCACTTGCTTTGAACCTTGAAGAAGACAATGTAGGGGTTGTAATTTTAGGAAATGCTTCTGACATTAAAGAAGGTGATGTTGTAAAACGTACTAAAAAAATCGCTTCTGTAAAAGTTGGCGAAGGTATTTTAGGACGTGTTGTCGATACCCTTGGTAATCCAATTGATGGTAAAGGTCCTATCACTGGTGACTTATACGAAATGCCAATTGAGCGTAAAGCGCCAGGGGTTATTTTCCGTCAACCGGTAGCTGAGCCATTACAAACAGGTTTGAAAGCAATCGATGCCATGATTCCTATTGGACGTGGACAAAGAGAGTTGATTATCGGTGACCGTCAAACAGGTAAATCTGCGGTGGCAATCGATACCATCATCAACCAAAAAGAATTTTACGATAGGGGCGAGCCTGTATATTGTATCTATGTTGCAATTGGACAAAAAGCGTCTACTGTTGCTTTGGTAGTAAACCAACTTGAAAAATCTGGTGCACTTCCTTATACAGTAATCGTTGCTGCTCCTGCTTCTGATCCAGCTCCAATGCAATTTTATGCTCCTTTTACAGGTGCTGCCATTGGTGAATTTTTCAGAGATACTGGACGTCCGGCATTGGTAATTTATGACGATTTATCAAAACAAGCGGTTGCATACCGTGAGGTTTCTCTGTTATTGAGAAGACCTCCAGGGCGTGAAGCTTATCCAGGTGACGTATTCTATTTGCACAGTCGTTTGTTAGAAAGAGCTGCGAAAGTTAACTCTTCTGATGAGATTGCAAGAAATATGAATGACTTGCCAGATTCAATCAAGCATTTGGTAAAAGGTGGTGGTTCTTTGACTGCACTTCCAATTATTGAAACACAAGCAGGTGACGTTTCAGCTTATATTCCTACCAACGTAATTTCCATTACTGATGGTCAGATATTCTTAGAAACCAACTTGTTCAACGCAGGTATCAGACCAGCCATTAACGTGGGTATTTCTGTATCTCGTGTGGGTGGTAATGCTCAGATCAAATCAATGAAAAAAGTAGCGGGTACATTGAAGCTTGATCAAGCACAATTCCGTGAATTGGAAGCATTTGCTAAATTTGGTTCTGATTTGGATGCTTCTACTAAATTGATTATTGAAAGAGGTAAAAGAAACCTTGAAATATTGAAGCAAGGTCAGTTTTCTCCAGTGGCTGTTGAACAACAAGTTGCTATTGTTTATTTGGCTATCAATGGTCACTTAGATACAGTACCTGTAAATGAAGTGGTGAATTTTGAAAAAGAATATGCCATGGTTTTAGCTGCTCAACACAAAGATACTTTAGCGGGTATCAAAGCTGGTAAAATTGATGATTCAATCACAGAGGTGTTGAAAAAAGTTGCTAAAGAAGTAGCTGCAAAATATAACTAAGGTTCAGAGTTCAGAGTTTAGTGTATAGAGTTTTTTAACTCTGAACGCTGAACTCTAAACTGAAAACCATTAAACAAGCAAATTAACTATGCCAAGTTTAAAGGAAGTCAGAAATAGAATTGTATCTGTAAATTCGACCCAACAAATCACTAAAGCCATGAAAATGGTTGCGGCGGCGAAGTTGCGTAGGGCTCAGGATGCAATTACTCAATTGAGACCTTATTCTCAAAAATTATCAGGTATTATCAGCAATGTTTCTTCTCAAAGTGATGAAGGATTTGATAATCCATTTGCAGAGCAACGTCAGGTAAACAATGTTTTGATTGTAGTCATTACTTCAGACCGTGGTTTGTGCGGTGCATTCAATACCAATATCTGTAAAGCTGTAAACAACCTTTTGACCGAAAGCTATGCTACACAATTGGCAGCAGGTAATGTTACCTTGTTGGCAGTTGGAAAAAAAGGCAATGATTATTTTACCAAAAGAGGTTTAAATGTTGATGCGAGATTTGTAACTCAATTTTCTGATTTATCATTTGACAAAGTAAAGTTAATCGCTGAAGAAGTGATGACGGGCTTTTCTGCCGGTAAATTTGATAAAGTTGAATTGGTTTTCAATGAATTCAGAAATGTGGCCTTACAAATTATCAGAACAGAACAATTCTTACCAATTGTTGCTACTGAAAATACCAATGATAGTAAAGCAGAAGTGAACAGTATTTTTGAACCTTCTAAAGTTGAAATTTTATCAGAATTGTTACCTAAGTCTTTAAAAATTCAATTCTATAAATCATTGTTAGAATCTAACGCCTCTGAACATGGTGCGCGTATGTCAGCGATGGACAAAGCAACTGAAAATGCTGGAGAGTTATTGAAAGCACTTAAATTGTCTTACAATAGATCTCGTCAGGCAGCAATTACAAATGAAATTCTTGAAATTGTTGGTGGTGCTGAAGCATTGGCAAAATAAGATTTATTCAATGTATAATATTTAAAAAAGACTACTCTAAAGGTAGTCTTTTTTTGTAACCATTTAATTTTTAACACGTAGAAGTTCAAGTTAAATACTTACTTCTATGAGAAAATTAGCTACTCTTTTATTCTTTGTCTTTATTGGTAATTACATATTTGCCCAAAATATAGTCTTTGAACCTTACACGATTAAATCTAATGTGAAATCGGAAGATTATTTTCCCGACAAAATAGTTTTTAAACTTAAACCTGGCATAACCTTAGGAAGTCCTTCAAGTAGAATTTCGGAAACTTCATTCCAAACTGTATTGACTCAAATTGGTGGTACTGATGTTAAACCATTATTCGATTTGTCGAAAATGCCTGCTGCTCAATTTAGAAAGAGCAATGCTGCCCCTTCTGATTTAAATTTAATTTATGAATTGACTATCTCCAAAGATAAATCATTGCTGAAATCTATCAACCAATTATTGAAAAGTGGCTTGGTGCAATATGCAGAACCAAAATTTATCAGTCGTCCTTTGTTTGTTCCTAATGATGATTTTTCTGATTCATTAACTGGTGATCAATGGCATTTGAATTTAATTAGGGCTTATGAAGCTTGGAATGATAGCGCCAATAGAGGTGATACCAATATGGTGTTGGGAATTATTGATACCGGTTTTTTAAATACCTTTGTTGATTTTAAAGACAATATCAAATACAACCATGGCGAAATGGGAGCTGGTAAAGAGTCCAATAATGTTGATGACGATGCCGATGGTTATATTGACAATTGGCAAGGTTGGGATGTTGCTGACAATGACAATAATCCTACTTTTGAAAATAACCATGGATTGTGTGTAGCTGGTTTATCTTCAGCCACTCCCAACAATGATACCATGGTCATTGGTACAGGTTTTCATTGTAAGTTTTTGCCTATAAAAGCATCTAAAACCGGAACCAATGGAAGTATTGATAAAGGCTATGAAGGCATCACTTATGCTATTACACACGGTTGTAAAGTAGTAAATTTGTCATGGGGACATGTTGGCTACTCTCAATCAGAACAAGATTTTATCAATGATGTGGTGGTTAATTATGATGTGATGATTGTTGCCGCTGCTGGTAATATCAATGGTAGTACTGACTATTATTATCCTGCATCATTTGATAATGTGTTGTCTGTAACTTATTCAGCTTCTGACGATGTTAAATATGGTGGCAATTACAATGATAAAATAGATATTGATGCACCTGG
>CALPQG020000111.1 GCA_943325655.2 Bifidobacterium breve
GCATTTTTTTTGATTAAATTGCAGCCCGATCAATTTCATTAGCTTACTCAATGATTAAACCTGGTTCCACGCTCCAATTATTTGTATTGGTTTGTTTTATTTTAATTTTAATGGAATGCTTGCTTCCTCGAGAGCTCAGGCTTGCAGGAAATAATACGATTAAATTTATTTCTCTCCAGGAATTATTCAACCCTAAAAAAATTGAATACGCCAGTATTGACGTCATTGAAAAACGTTTATTGGCCACTGCTACTTCCCACAACAAAATCAACAATGCCCTTGCCGCCGACATCGCCAAAATGCCTGATTCTCTGGACATACAATTCCCAGTAGGTAATGACACATTATTGGATCCATTTTTTGAGTCCATCCAGCAAATACCCTCTAAAAAAGAGCTCATCAGGGTGTTACACTTCGGAGATTCACAAATTGAAGGCGACAGGATTACAGGCGAATTGAGAAAAAGCTTCCAATCAAAATTTGGCGGTTGCGGCACAGGTATTTTACACTTGGTAGACCAAATGAATGTGAGGCATTCCCACAAATTGAGCAACAAAGACAATTGGGTAAAACTCGCTGCTTACGGCTACGAAAAGGGCAATACCAACCGTCAAAACTTTGGGGTGCTGGCATCCTATTTCCAAACCAAAGACAATGTCAAAGCATCTGAAATTGAAATCAAGAAAACCTATGTGGCCAAAAGAAATGAATCTCGTGCCGAAGTTTTCAATGTATTTTCAATGAATGATACGGATTCAAATGAGATTGAGGTAAGTCAGGACAATGTGCTATTGACTAAAGAAAACCAAAACAACTTACAGACAAGTTTTTGTTTGAAGAAACCCATCAGTGACCATTTAAAAATAAAAATCAAAAACACCGGCAACAAAATTTTACAAGGCGTGAGCTTTGATTGCCGTACCGGAATTACCTTCGACAACGTACCCATGAGAGGAAGTTCGGGTACAGAATTCACCAAAATTAACCCGGCACTTTTTGAATCTCAAATCAAACAACTGAATACCAAACTCATCATTTTACAATTTGGTGTAAACGTAGTACCTTATATTTTAAAGGATTACAGCTATTATGAAAACTTATTATACAAGCAATTGGTGTTTTTGAAAAAAGTAGCGCCTCATGTTCCCATCTTATTTGTAAGCGTTTCCGACATGTCCAGAAAAGAAGGAGCCATATATACTTCCTACCCCAACATTGCCCTGGTAAGAGACGCCCAACGCAGGGCCGCTTTCAGGGCTGGTTGTGCTTTTTGGGATTTGTACAGCAATATGGGAGGCAAAAATTCCATGCCTTCCTGGGTAAAAGCCGAAAAGCCTTTGGCCAATAAAGACTATACCCATTTCACCAACAAAGGCGCCAATTATATTGGACACTTATTGTACAACACCTTAATAAACAGGTATGAAAAATACAGTAAGCAATAAAAAATCATGGCTGTTTTTGGGCTTCTTGTTTTTAAGTTGGAGCGTGCTGGCATGGTTACCAAATGATAGCCCAACCAATGAAGTCGTTCCATATTCTTATAAAGCAATAGATTCCACTTATAAATTTATCCGATACAAATCCAACACCATTTACCAGGATGAGAAAACGGTATTGGGCACATTTTTCAACCAATTGGATTCTCTGAGAAATGGTCAAATTTCAAAAGTCAACATTTTGCATATTGGCGATTCTCATATTCAGGCAGATTTATTTACCGATAAAATCAGGAAAAAATTCCAGGATGATGCTGCATTTGGAAACGGTGGATACGGACTTGCCTTCCCATACGCGATTGCCAAAACCAACAATCCAACTTGGTACAAAAGCAGTTTTACGGGAAATTGGGAAACCTGCAAAATGAACCAGCCAGCCAAAAATTGCGATTGGGGAATTGGAGGAATAAATGCCACCACCAATGCGATTTCTGCCACTTTTACGGTACAATTGTGTGCTTACAAAAGCAGGTGCTACGATTTCAATACCATAAGGATCTATTCAGACTTGAGCGATTCTACTTTATTTATCCCAACATTTAAAAACCCTGAAAACGGCGCAACACTCTCTATTCAGAATGTTCAAAAAGATTCATTGCAGGGTTATATTTCCTATCAATTGAATGAAACGGCTTCAAGCATAACCATCGGTTTTACCAAAACCAACAGCAGGCAAAACCAGTTTACATTGAAAGGATTTGCCTTGCAAAATGCTGCACAAAAAGGAATTGTGTACCACTCTATTGGCTTAAACAGTGCTACGGCAGCCACTTTTATGCGCAACGAAAATTTTACCAAACAAACGAGCACTCTCAATGCTGGTTTGATAGTCATCTCTTTGGGAACAAATGATGCCTATAGTAAATACTTCCATGAAGAAACATTTCACAAGAATTTTTCATTGCTCCTTACAAAACTTCGGGCTTCAAATCCTAAGGCCTCTATCATACTGACTGCTCCAGCTGACAGCTACCGTGCAAGAAAATACCCCAATATCAATTTCACCATTACCCCAAAAATACTGCAGGCACTGGCCAAAGAATACCAATGTGGTTTTTGGAATTTAGCGTACGTCATGGGTGGTTACAAATCGATCAACAAATGGCACCAAAAGAAATTATGTCAAAACGATAAGCTACACTTTAACCGACAAGGTTATGAATTGCAAGCCGACTTGTTTTATGACGCCTTGATGAAATCCTATTCACAGTACAAATAGTTTAACCCTTACATTACCAATGATTGAGTTTTTAAAAAACTTTTTTACTTACGACGAACATGCGCCCTTGATATTCACCAATGGCATGTTCTGGATCTTCTTTGGTTTTGTATTGCTTGGTTTTAGCTATACCTACAAATCAATCAAAACGAGAAACTTATTTTTAATGGTTTGCAGTTTGTTTTTCTATTACAAATCAAGCGGCATCTATATTCTCATCTTGTTATTTTCTATTTGTATAGATTATATTATTGGGAATGAGCTCTATAAAACAAAAGATAAATTCAGAAAAAAACTACTCATTGTAGCCTGCTTAACGGTAAACCTAAGTTTACTGGGCTTTTTCAAATACGCGCATTTTATTACCGAACAAATCAATTTACTCTTCGGAACAAATCTTTATCCTATCAATTTCATGACCGCTTTTTACAACAGTGTCAGTGGTGAAAAAGTAGACATTGCAGCCATTTTTCTTCCAGTCGGCATTTCGTTTTATACCTTTCAATCCTTGAGTTATGCCATTGACATTTACAGAGGAACCATTAAGCCCATCGATAAATTTTTAGACTATGCTTTTTTTGTAAGCTTCTTTCCTCAATTGGTGGCCGGTCCGATTGTGAGGGCTTCTGAATTTTTACCCCAGGTATCCAAGCCTTATTCGCTTTCACAGGAAGATTTTACCAAAGCCATTTACCTCATCATTGTGGGTTTGGCCAAGAAAATAGTCATCTCAGATTTCATCTCTGTCAACTTTGTTGACCGCGTTTTTACCACGCCCAATGCCTTTACAGGGTTCGAAAACCTGATGGCCATTTACGGTTATACGCTACAGATTTATTGTGATTTCTCAGGCTATACCGACATTGCCATTGGCGTCGCCTTGTTGTTAGGATTTCGGTTATCGCTCAATTTCAACAAACCTTATACGGCCCAAAACATCACAGATTTCTGGAGAAGATGGCACATTTCATTATCACGCTGGCTCAAAGACTATTTGTATATTTCCCTTGGAGGAAACCGAAACGGTACCATAGCAACCTATTTCAATTTATTCATCACCATGGTTTTGGGAGGATTATGGCATGGAGCGCATGTCAAATTTATCATTTGGGGAGCTTTGCACGGACTCGCTTTGGGCGTCCATAAATTCTGGATCAAGCAGGTAAAATTGCCGGAAAGTAAAGCGTATAACTGTGCCGCAGGAATTCTTACATTCAACTTTGTAGCCTTTTGCTGGATTTTTTTCAGGGCCGACAATTTGAATACCGTAAGCATGATGCTCACCCAAATCATGGACAATTTTCAGTTCATGCTGATTCCGGCCATCATTTCGGGCTACACAAAAGTGTTCAGCATTATCCTGATTGGATTTGCCATTCACTTTACACCCAGCAGGTACAGCGACATTGTCCGTGAAAAATTCAACCAATATGGCCTCTTCAAAAAAGCCATGGTCATTACTTTATTGGTGCTCTTCATTTACCAATTTAAAACTTCTGAATTACAGCCGTTTATCTATTTTCAGTTCTAAAAGAATATTACAAAGGTCGACGAGGTTTTGAACCTCGTCGACCTTTGTAATATATTCCCCCAATGAAGCCTTAATTTTCTTGTTAACAATGCATTATTTTTTTAGCTTTGTCACAGTATGACTGAACAGATTTTAATCCTTGATTTTGGTTCTCAATTCACGCAGCTAATTGCACGTCGTGTTCGTGAACTTAATGTGTATTGTGAAATACATCCTTACAACAAAATCCCAAAAATCACTGCTGATATTAAAGGGATTATCTTATCTGGAAGCCCTTGTTCGGTACGTGAAGAAGACGCTCCTAATGTAGATTTAAGTTTATTCCCAGCAAATATTCCAATCCTTGGAGTTTGTTACGGCGCGCAACTTTTAGCCCAAAAATTAGGAGGAACAGTACATGCATCCAACACCAGAGAATATGGCCGTGCGATGTTGACTCCTTTATTGGAAAACAGGTTAACTGCCGGCATCGCGCAACTGTCACAAGTGTGGATGTCTCATGGTGATACCATTACCTCTATTCCTGACCATTTTGAATTGATTGCAAGTACTGAATCAGTTCGTGTGGCAGCCTACAAAATCAAAGACCAAGAAACTTACGGCATACAATTTCACCCTGAAGTTACCCACAGTTTAGAAGGGAAATTGATGGTAGCAAACTTCGTAAAAGAAATCTGTGCATGTGCAGGAAGCTGGACTTCATCTTCTTTTATTGAAACTACCATTCAAAACCTCAAAACAAAATTAGGCAACGACAAAGTAGTATTGGGTTTATCTGGAGGAGTTGATTCTTCCGTAGCCGCCATGTTGATCCACAATGCTATCGGGAAAAACCTGTATTGTGTTTTTGTAGACAATGGTTTGTTGCGTAAAAACGAATTTGAAGAAGTGTTGGAATCCTATAAAAACATGGGATTGAATGTGATTGGCGTAAATTCAAAAGAAGTTTTTTACAAAGCATTGGAAGGACTATCCGATCCTGAAGCCAAAAGAAAAGCCATAGGCAAAGCATTCATCGATATTTTCGACCAGGAATCTCATAAAATCGAAGATGTAAAATGGTTGGGTCAGGGAACAATTTATCCCGACATTATTGAATCCGTTTCCGTGAAAGGACCTTCAGCAACCATCAAATCTCATCATAATGTGGGCGGTTTGCCTGACTACATGAAACTTCAGGTAGTTGAACCGCTGAATACGTTGTTTAAAGACGAAGTAAGGTTGGTAGGTAGAGCCCTTGGAATTGATGAAAAAATCATTGGCCGTCATCCATTTCCAGGACCAGGTCTAGCGATTAGAATTCTTGGAGACATCTCTGCTGAAAAAGTAGCCATCCTTCAGGAAGTGGACCATATTTTCATACAAGGTTTGAAAGACAACAACTTATACAACCTCGTTTGGCAGGCTGGTGCAATATTACTTCCTGTAAAATCAGTTGGGGTAATGGGTGATGAACGCACCTACGAAAGTGTGGTAGCGTTAAGAGCCGTTCAAAGTGTTGATGGCATGACAGCTGACTGGGTACATTTGCCTTATGAATTTTTAGCCAATATTTCCAATGAAATTATCAATAAAGTAAAAGGCGTAAACAGGGTGGTGTATGACATCAGCTCCAAACCTCCTGCAACCATTGAATGGGAATAAATTTTGAAAACAAAGAAGTATGTACAAGGGAATTACTACATTGTGTAAAATACCTTGTACATACTTTTCACCATTTCTTATGAAACATAATGATTACCAAAAATCTATGTTGACATACCTCAGCAAAATATTCTTGATACTGATGCTTATTGCATCTCCTTTTGGAGTATTTTCTCAATCTGTAAAGGAGTTTGATGCCAAATATACCGAGGCAAAAAATCTACTCAACAATGCAAAGTACCTCAAGGCCATGGAGGCATTCAAACCTTTGATGGTGACCCACAAAAACAATATGCACACCGCATATTCCTGTTACTTTTTTGCCAATGCCGCATTTAAAATGAAAGACTATACTGCCGTTTTTAAAGGCGTTGAAACCCTTCAAAAAACAGAACCCAATTGGTCAGAAATGGACGATGCCAACTTGTTGATTGCGGCAAGCCATTTATCAAAAAACAATTATACCTCAGCCCTCGCTGCACTTGAAAAAATAAGCAAGCCAGCAGTAGCAATAGAAGCCATAAATCTTGAAGCCAAATACATCAATACGAGTTTAAATCAAGACACACTTTTAGCCTTACACACTAAATTCCCGAATGATTCAATCGTTACGAAATTATACAGCGATTACCTGGTAGCTAAAAAACTAAAAGAAACCGCGAATAAATTCACCGTCGCAACCCTGTTACCATTCAATCTTAAAACCATCAATATAGGCACAGTAAACCGTGACAACCAATATGTGTTAGACATGTATGAAGGCATGAGAATGGCGACTGCTGACCTGGCTAAAAAAGGAATCGTAATTGATTTAAGGGCTTATGATACCGACAAAGATACGGTTAGGCTATTGTACACGTTAGGTAAACCCGAATTCAAAACTACAGACTTGGTGATTGGCCCAATATTTAACCAACAGGTAAATATCGCTGCACGACAAATGGAAAAACACAAAGTAGCTGTAGTCAACCCTTTGTCAGACAACATCAAAGCCGTTCAAAAAAACAAAAATGCCTTGTTATTCAAAGCATCAAGAAACACCCAAGCAACCAAAACGGCCGAGTTTGCTTACAACACTTTTGAAAACAAAACCGCCCTCGTCATCTACAGCAATTCACCCAACGACACCCTTTTTGCAAGTATATTCAAAGAAAAATACACCGCCCTTGGAGGTAAAGTTTTTATCTACAAAAAAGTGAATAGCCACAACTCTACCAACCTGACAGAATTATTGGGCAAAGACACCTTAGCGAACGCAGGCTTTGTACTGGTTTGTCACGGAGAAGAAATGGTCGCTTCCAATATTGTAACTGCGGTAGCCATTCACAATACACACACCCCTGTAATTACCTATTTCGATTGGCTAGATTATACCTTCATCAATTTTGACCAGTTCGAAAAGCACAACTTCCATTTTATTTATCCAGGATATGTCAATTTTGAAAATGAAAATGTAGTCAAATTCAGAGCCGCTTACCTTGAAAAAATAAATGTATTTCCTTCGGAATATGCTTATTGGGGCTACGACCTGATGGTATATTACGGAACGGTACTTCAACAATATGGCAAGGAATTTTATACCAAACTTCCCGAAATTCCTGAAATGGAAGGTACACTCATTGAACACCATTTGTACGGCAATCACCAGGACAACC
>CALPQG020000112.1 GCA_943325655.2 Bifidobacterium breve
CAATGCATCAAAAGATTTATCCAATGAAAAAGAATTTTTACTTCAAATTTTGAATTCCCTATTTGTTGAACCTATGAATGGTAAAGCAAAAGACAAAACAATTAATTTACAAATTGGTGAATTTACCCATGAAGGTAAAACCCTAAAAAAAGGTGATGAAGCTTATAAATTAGAAATCAAAGGGTTCAAAATTACCATTACAGGATCAGATGAAGCTGGTGTATTTTATGGTATCCAAACATTAAAAGCATTGTTTCCGGTGGAAGCCTTTAAAGCAAAAGGAAAAACGATTGGTTTAACAGAAGTAAACATCACTGATTACCCTCGTTTTCATTACAGAGGTATGATGCTGGATGTGGCCCGTAATTTTCAAAAGAAAGAAGCAGTCTTAAAATACCTTGACTTATTGGCTTTTTATAAAATCAATAAATTTCATTTTCACCTGACGGATGATGAAGGTTGGAGAATTCACATCAAAACCTTACCTGAGCTTACTGAAATCGGTGGCAACAGAGGCCATGATGCAACCGGTAATGGCATGCTGCCTTCTTTTGCCTCAGGCCCATTCAATGACCCTGCAGTATCTTCTGGTTCAGGTTATTATACAAGAGAAGATTTTATTGAAATATTGAAATATGCAAAAGCGCGTCACATTGAAGTTATGCCTGAAATTGATATTCCCGGTCATTCAAGGGCGGCCATTAAAGCGATGGATGTTCGCTATGAACGGTTAATGAAAGCGGGTAAAAATGCTGAAGCAAGTAAATTTTTATTAAGGGATTTGAATGATACATCTGAATACCAGTCTGTTCAGATGTGGAATGACAATGTGATTTGTATTTGCCAACCTTCTGCATTAAACTTTGTGGATGAAGTAGTGAAAGAATTGGTGGTGATGTTTAAAGAAGCCAATGCGCCAATCACAAGTTTACACATTGGTGGTGATGAAGTTCCTGAAGGCGTATGGCAAAAATCTCCTTTGTGTGCACAACTCTTAGCTGCTGACCCAAACTTGAATACTACGGAAGAATTACCCATGTATTTCTTGAAAAAAATGAGTGAGATTTTGGCCAAACACAAACTTAAAGTGGCAGGTTGGGAAGAAATTGCGTTGAAAAAAGTAGGCAAAGAACATGTGGTAAACAATGAATTTGTAAACGCCAATTTTAGTCCTTATACCTGGAACAATGTATGGGGTTGGGGTGCTGAAGACATTGCTTATAAATTGGCCAATGCAGGCTACAAAATAGTATTGTCTAATGTTACCCATTTGTACTTCGACTTGGCGTACGACAGGTCTCCTGAAGAACCAGGTTATTATTGGGGTGGATTTGTAGGTACTAAAAAACCTTATGAATTTATTCCACTTGATATTTATAAAAGTGCGAATGAAAACCGTATGGGTGATAAAATAGACCAATCCACTTTAAATGGTAAAGAAAGATTGACCGCTGCAGGAAAAGAAAATATTTTGGGTATTCAAGGTCAATTATGGACAGAAAACACCACCAGTCAAGCCTTGATGGAATATTTATCATTCCCTAAAGTAATTGGATTGGCAGAAAGAGCTTGGTCAAAAGACCCCTCCTGGTCAACAATAGCTGATGAAACTACAAGAAATCAAGCCATTGATGTGTCTTGGAATATTTTTGCCAACACGATTGGTCAAAAAGAATTTGCACGTTTAGATTATGTAAATGGCGGTGTTGGTTACAGGGTTTCTGTTCCTGGTGCTGTGGTTGAAAAAGGGATACTAACGGCAAATGTAGATTTCCCTGGGTTAACCATCAGGTATACCACAGATGGTTCAGAACCAACGAAAACCAGTTCGTTGTACACTGCTCCTGTGGCAGTTACAGGAACTGTAAAAGTGAAAGCATTTACTTCTAATGGAAGATCTAGTAGAACGACTACAGTCAAATAATTAAACGAAAAAATCAATTACATCTTGCATTTATATTCCTTGATTAAAGGGTATAAATGCAAGATTTTATTTTTTGTATTTTTATTTGAAACCCCTACTCCTATTTTTGCTTAAATCGGATACTAATTGTTCTAGTTCTTTTTTGGTATAAATGAAATGTTATGGGTAAGTATTAAACAGATGATGATAGTTGTGATTTTTCGATAGGGACAGTTCCGATGCTGCTGGATTGATTCATCCCGATATTCTCGAGAGCGTTCCGAAAGCGAAATTTCGTTAACTTAAGAAAAAATCAGCGGTTATCCGTTTAATCGGCTTCATCCGTGTTCCATACCGCACTTGCGAGATTATGCTTTGACAAAGAACCCCGTTGAAAAACGGGGCCAAATTGCACACAGATTTTGGCGGATTATGCAGATTTTCACGGATTTTAAAGTAACAAAATTCCTTCACTTAACGACATTGGCCGATAGCCCGCGAATCGCCCCCAAAATCCTATAAATAAATTTTGTGGCTAAAGCTATTTTTTAATGAACCCTGAAAAAATATAAAAAAACTATCCTTTAGATGGATACTTTTGATATTCTCCAATGACATTAACCCACCATAAATCATCTAGAACATCTTTTTTGTCATCCATACAAAAGTATGTCTAAAAAATATGCTTAACTAATTATTAAACATAAAGTGAATAACACAAGCTTGTGGATAAGTAGACAAAATTTACATTAAAAAAGAGTCTAAAAATACAGCTCAAACTAGGACTAAAAACCACTATTTGCAATAAAGTTGATCCACACCTATAAAATATAATTTAGTTAGTAGTCTGGGTAGTTACGAAAAATGAATAGTTTATCAGCAAACCCTACTTAAACCCACAAAAAATCATCTCAATCCAATTAGTAATCCTCTCCCTAAAAAAATATTTCACTCGTACCTGATTTTCTATAAAATATACTGACTCAGGTCTTTGTTTTTAATCAATCCGACTAGTCTCGTTTCCACCATTTCTTTGGTGATAATGATGTGCGCATTGGGTGTAATAATTTCAGGAACGTCGTATAAAAACTCATTTAACAAATGACTCATTACGGTTTGCAACCTCCTTGCACCAATATTTTCCATGTCATTATTTACCTCAAATGCGATTTCCGCTAACTTCTCAATCGCATCTTCATTGAAAGATAAAGTAACACCTTCTGCAGCCAGAAGTGCTTCGTATTGTTTGGTTAAGGCATTTTTAGGCGTTTGAAGAATCTCAACAAAATCTTTTTGGGTCAGTTTGTTGAGTTCAACCCGAATAGGAAAACGGCCTTGTAATTCGGGTATCAAATCTGAAGGTTTTGAAAAATGAAATGCGCCAGCGGCAATGAACAAAATATGGTCGGTATGGATGATACCGTATTTTGTACTTACGGCACTTCCCTCTACAATTGGCAACAAATCTCTTTGAACTCCTTCCCTACTTACATCAGGTCCGCCACTGCTTTTATGGTTACCTGCAATTTTATCTATTTCATCAATAAAGATAATGCCTGTATTTTCAGCCCTTTTAATTGCTTCTTCTTTGACTTCATCCATATCAATAAGCTTGCTTACCTCTTCATCTAATAAAATCTTTCTGGCGTCGGCAATACTTACTTTTCTTTTTTTATGTTGTTTCGGAATAATACTTCCGAGCATTTCCTGAATATTCATCATCGACGCATCGTCCATTCCACCCGGACTTACGATTCCCATTCCAACATTGGAAAAATGTTTTACATCGATTTCAATTTTGCGTTCATCCAGGTCACCTCTTTTTAATTTTTCACGAAACAAATCACGTGTATTTTCATTCAGGACTTTGTCTGATTGATCAATAGGAATCGTGTAGTTGTTTTTGTCTTGTTTTTTTGAAGAGGATGAATCTTTCAAAGGTGGAATCAAAATATCTAAAATGATATCTTCTACCGCTTCAGCGGCCTTGTCTTTTACCGCTTCTTTTCGTTGAGACCTCACCAGGCTTACAGCCTGTTCGGCCAAATCACGCACCATGCTTTCTACATCACGCCCTACATAACCAACTTCTGTAAATTTGGATGCTTCTACTTTTGTAAAAGGAGCATCTGCAATTTTGGCAAGGCGACGCGCAATTTCAGTTTTACCTACCCCTGTTGCGCCTATCATTAAAATATTGTTGGGCGCAATTTCTTTCTGGATTTCTAATGGAGCAGCCATTCTTCTCCACCTGTTTCTCAACGCAATAGCAACATTACGTTTGGCTTCAAATTGACCTATGATATATTTATCAAGTTCCTGAACAATTTGTTGAGGCGTTAAAAAAGTTGAATCAAGCATGTTGGTATAGAGTATAGAGTACAGGGTACTCTTATTTACGGTTAAATTAAATTTGTACTTTGTACTCAGTACTCTGTACCCTGTACAAACTAACGCAGTATATTTCTTAAAATTTGAATTTCAGTAGCAGGGGCAATTTTTTCATAAACAATATTGTAAACCGCTTTGGTAATGGGCATATCTACTTCAAATCTTTTGTTGATTTCATGAATACTTTTTACGGCATAATAACCTTCTGCAATCATATTCATCTCCACCTGAGCCGATTTTACAGAATATCCTCTTCCAATCATGTTTCCAAACATCCTGTTTCTACTAAATTGAGAATAGGCGGTCACCAGTAAATCCCCCAAATAGGCGGAATCATTTAAATCACGCTGCATTGGAAAAGCCGTGTCCAGGAAGCGTTTAATTTCCTGCATCGCATTTGATATCAAAACCGATTGAAAGTTGTCACCGTAGTTTAAGCCATGGGTAATCCCTGAAGCCAAAGCAATGATATTTTTCATGATGGCACAGTATTCAACGCCATAAATATCTGTTAAACAGTGTGTTTTAACAAACCTGCAATTGAGTAATTGCGAAAACTGGATGGCATTGTTATAATCTTTGCTCGCTACTGTCAGGTAAGATTGTTTTTCCATGGCCACTTCTTCTGCATGACAAGGACCGCCAATGATACAGAATTCCGTTTCAGGAACATTGTATTCTCTTTCTATATAATCTGTAACAGGTTCATTAATTACTGGAATTAAGCCTTTTATAGCTGAAACCACTATTTTACCTTTAAAATCTTCCGGTTTGAGTGGGGCAAGTACTTCGCGAAGAAAAGCACCAGGAATGGCCAGTATAATGTAAGTTACGTCTTCACATACTTTGGTAATATTGGTATCAGGCTTTACCTTTTTTGGGTTAATCTGTACATCACTTAAGTAATTAGGATTATGGTGGAAGTTTTTAATATGTTTTACATATTCAGGTTTTCTTAACCACCATTTTATTTTTACATCATTTTCTGATAAAATTTTAACCAAAGCAGTAGCCCAGGTTCCTCCACCAATTACTGCTACGCTTACATTAGAGATTTTTTTCGAGATCAATGTTTTATAAATTTTACTTTGCAATATTAAGGCATTAATCCTACAAATCCATGTCCGACAGGTAAATTACTGACGAAATCCACCTTAAATTTTGTAAATACATCAAAGTAATGGGGTTAATGGCTGAATCCATCTCAATAAAATGACATCCCTCTCCTTTTTTACTTTTTCTTGACACACCCATCGTGGCAATATTACAATCATCGTGGGCAATAACTTCGGCAATGAAGGCAATACTTCCCTTAATATCTTCAGCTTTAATAATTAAGGTAAACGTTTGGGCCGAAAGACTACATTCAAATCCATCAATTTCTACAATTTTTATTACCCCGCCACCCAGACTTTCAGCCACAATTTCCAGTGTTTTTTGGTCTGAAGTTAACTGAAGTTTTATCGTATTGGGGTGTTTATCGCCCGCATTGTTAACGGTTTTGTATTCGAAAATTAATTTTGCTTTTTTAGCAATGACAGGAGCAGTTTTGATTCGAATATCATCGGGTTTCATGCCAAGCAAACCACCAATAATGGCCAAATCACTGCCATGACCTTGGTAAGTACTGGCAAAAGAATTGTAAAAAGTGATTACTGCCTTGTCTGGAACTTTACCCAGAAGTTTGTGCGCAAAACGCCCAATCCTTACCACTCCAGCGGTGTGCGAACTTGACGGCCCTATCATAATGGGGCCAATCATATCGAAAATACTACTGCGCTCCGACATTTTTTTAAGTTTAGCGTTTTCAGTTGAATTTAAAAACTTGTTTAATTATTTCCTTACGTTTTTTATTGTTGTTCAGTTCAATTACTTTTGTTCAATTAGGAACGCTTAGGAGAATATACAAAGTTTATCTGTGATAGGATACATTTCCTTACTCAAACTTCTAAACAGTTAACTGAAAACTGTTAACCAAAACAACAATGATACTTCACTACAACGGCACATATTTACAGGAAAATGAATTTAACGTAGGTATTCAAGACCGCGCATTTCAATATGGAGATGGATTGTTTGAAACCTTGGTAGTTAGAAACGGTAAAATCAAATTTTTAGCTTCACACCTTGAACGCCTAAAATCAGGTGCCAAAGCGATGGAACTTTCTGTTCCTGAATCATTCACCAAAGAAAGTTTAGAAACCAGCATTTTTGAGTTAATACTACAAAACAAACTTCAGGACAACATCAGGATTAAACTTTTGGTTTGGAGAAAAGAAGGCGGTTTATATACCCCTGATAGCAACGAAATCAATTACCTGATAAAAGTCTCCCCATTAACCACAGCAGCAGCATATCCCATCAAATCATGGAGGTGTTACCACCAGTTTAGGTTAACCGAAACGTTGGTTTCAGCCTTTAAAACCATGAATGCATTGCCCTATGTATTGGCAAGTAATTATAAAAAACAACACAAATTGGACGAAGTTGTTTTGTTAGACCAGGAAGGAAATGTGGCAGAAGCAAGTGCTTCAAATTTATTTTGGATTCAAAACAATGACTTGTTTACTCCGGCTTTAAAAACAGGTTGTAAGAAAGGAATTATCAGGTCACAAATTAAAAAATTGGCTCCTGAGTATGGCTACTCCTGGAATGAAGTTTTGCTAAATGACATCACCACACTACAGAACTCCGACCATATTTTTGTGGCCAATGTTTGCGGGGCAGGGGTAATTAAAGGAGATTTCCCTTTTGGAGAATTGTATGTGTAATACTTTTTTGTGAGATGTGAAATGTGAGAAGTGAGTTGGGTATAAATTATTTATTATAGGTATAAAAAAAGCATTTCAATTATTCGAAAACTGTAGAATAATTGAAATGCTTTTTTATTAAATCAGGCAATTAAACCTATTGTTTTATAAATGTATTACTTCACCATACGCCTCCGCAGCAGCTTCCATAATGGCTTCAGACATGGTTGGATGTGGATGTACCGCTTTAATGATTTCATGTCCAGTAGTCTCCAATTTACGGGCAACTACAATTTCAGCAATCATTTCAGTTACGTTAGCACCAATCATGTGTGCACCCAATAACTCACCATACTTCGCATCAAAAATCAATTTCACAAATCCATCTTTTGCTCCAGCAGCACTTGCTTTTCCTGAAGCAGAGAATGGGAATTTACCAACTTTGATATCGTATCCAGCTTCCTTCGCTGCTTTTTCTGTCATTCCAACAGAG
>CALPQG020000113.1 GCA_943325655.2 Bifidobacterium breve
CATCAAAACCATTGATAAATATTTCAGTAACCTAAAATCAAAATCTGTTCCTTCTTTTACGCCTGCTATCGAAGCACCTATTACTGCGCCAATAGTTAAAACTGCCGTTGGACCCGATGCTGAAAGTATAAGTTTGGCTTTTCGTTTTCCTGGCAATAAAACCAGAGAAGCCTTGATGGTAGAATTGGTAAGCATGATCCTATCAAATGCGCAGGCAGGTTTGATTGACCTTAACTTAAACCAGGAACAAAAAATATTGGGAGGCTACTCTTACCCGTTAAATCTCAATGATTACTCCGCCCATATTCTTGGAGCACAACCACGAGAAGGTCAAACCTTAGAGGAAGTAAGAGACTTGCTACTTTCTCAATTGGAATTAATCAAACAAGGTAAATTTGATGAATGGTTGCTTAAAGCCATTATCTATGATTACAAAATCAGCAAAATGCGTGAGTTTGAAAACAACAAAGAAAGAGCCGACGCTTTCGTAAGTGCATTTGTCAGTGGCATGGATTGGAAAGAATATATCGCCAAAATCGACTTGTTAGAACAAATATCCAAAGCGGACATCATTGACTTTGTCACTAAAAACTACAGCAATAATTATGTAATCATTTACAAAAGAACAGGAACGGATAAGGACATCAAAAAAGTAGACAAACCTACCATTACGCCTGTTACTGTAAACAGAGAAGCGCAATCGCCCTTTTACAAAATCGTGATGGCTCAGGAAGCGAGCATTATCAACCCTGTGTTTATTGATTACAACAAAGACATTCAAAAACTAAGGTTACAATCGGGAATTGAAGTTTTATACAAGAAAAATGAGGAGAATGAAATTTTCAACCTCTATTATATCCTGAATTTTGGAAACAACAACAATCCTAAAATGAGCTTGGCGATTCAGTACTTAGAGTACTTGGGAAGTAACCAATTTAAGGCAGAAGAATTGAAAAAAGAGTTTTACAAATTGGGCTGTACTTTTGGCGTATTCTCTTCTGAAGACAAAGTATATGTGACTTTGAATGGCTTGAATGAAAACTTCATCGCTGCCACCAAATTGTTTGAATCCTTTTTACTCAATCCACAAGCAGACACCTTAGCGCTTCAAAACATGGTAGATGGCATTCTCAAAAGCAGGACAGATGCTAAAAAAAGTAAGGGTACCATTTTAAACAAAGGGTTGGTGAGTTATGCCAAACATGGCACAAAATCACCCTTTACGAATAACCTTTCTGAAGAAGAACTGAAAGCACTTAAACCTGAAGAGTTGATTGTATTGATCAAATCTATCAATTTGTATGAACACCATATCTTGTATTATGGCCCTAAAAACACAACAGAGTTGGTCGAAAACATGGACAAAATCCACGTCGTACCTTCAATTAGAAATCCGGTTCCAGAACCAGTACATTTTACCGAATTGACTTTTGACAGCAATACCGTTTATTGGGTAAATTATGATATGGTGCAAGCAGAATTGGTATTGTTAAGTAAATCAGTGAATTACAACAAAGATTTAATGCCAGTGATTTCACTTTACAATGAATATTTTGGTGGAAGTATGAGCTCTATCGTTTTTCAGGAAATCAGGGAATCTAAAGCCTTGGCTTATGCCGTAAAATCAAGTTACATGATTGCGAAAGAAGCCAACAGGTCAAACTACAATTACTCGTACATAGGCACGCAAGCAGATAAACTGGCGGAAGCATTGGCCGGAATGCAAGAATTGTTGACCAAGATGCCGGAAGCCACCACTACCTTCAACATTTCTAAAGATGCCATCATCAACACCATAGAAACGGAACGCATCACCAAAGCAAACATTTTATTCAACTATGAAACCAGCAAAAAATATGGCATAGACCATGACATCAGGGCTGATGTTTACAAAGCGGTTAAAAACATGAACTTCAATGACATTAAAATATTCCAGGAGAAATACATCAAAGGTTTGCCTCAAAAAATATTGGTGATTGGCTCAAAAGACAAATTGAATTTTGATGTATTGAAAAAATACGGTAAAGTCAAAGAGCTTACTTTAAAAGAAGTATTTGGATATTAATATTGAAATAAAATTCAAAATAAAGTAGCATAACGACTTACATTCATGAACACTCCTATTCCTGATTTTTCAGGTAACCTGCTCTTTCCTATATTCTTACGAATGGATAAACTACGTATCTTAGTAGTAGGTGGAGGATTGGTTGGAACAGAAAAAATACTGGCGATTTACAAAAGCAGTCCCAATGCCAAAGTGACCTTGGTAGCACCTGAAATAAGCCATGAAATTATAGCCCTGACGGCAACCTGCTTCCAACTTACCCTGGTAAAAAAACCTTTTGACGAGAGCGACCTCCACAATATGGATTTAGTGATTGCCGCGACCAACATCAAAACATTAAATAGTGCAGTAAAAGAAGCCGCTAAAACACGGAAAATTTTAGTGAACGTAGCCGACACCCCCGACGATTGTGATTTTTATTTGGGATCAATTGTTAAAAAAGGCGATTTGAAATTGGCCATTTCTACCAATGGCAAATCACCAACCTTTGCCAAAAGATTAAGAGAAACCTTCGAAGAAATACTTCCTGCAAGCATACAAAGCATATTAGACAATTTGAGCGCTATTCGACAAAAAATGAAAGGCGACTTTAATGATAAAGTTGAAAAATTGAACGAGTTAACATCAGTACTAAGAAAATCAGACCATGAGGAGAAAATTTAAAAAAGACATTTTTTTAGAAAATTTGGAAATAGTTGACATCGCTGAAGAAGGACGTGGCGTGGCGCGTCATGAAGACTTGGTGATATTTGTAGAAAAAACAGTTCCTCTTGATGTGGTTGATGTAAAGTTGACCATGAAAAAGAAAAATTATGCGGAAGCAACCCCTATCCTATTCCACAAAAAATCACCTTACCGTGAAGAACCATTCTGTACACATTTTGGCACTTGTGGTGGCTGCAAATGGCAAAACATGAGTTACGAACGGCAATTGATTTACAAACAAAAACACGTCACCGATTGCCTGACCAGAATCGCCAAAGTAGCTTTACCTGAGCCTGAACCAATTTTGGGATCAGAAATCAGAAAATACTACCGTAACAAATTGGAGTTCACTTTTTCAAACAAACGCTGGTTAACCACCGAACAAAAAAGAGACGAAGAAAACCAGGGATCGATGTTGGCTTTAGGCTTTCACGTGCCTAAAAAATTCGACAAAATTATTGACGTAGAAACCTGTCATTTGCAAGAAGACCCAAGCAATGCCATTCGTTTAGCCATTAAAAAATTCACGGAAGAAAACGATTTTACCTATTTCGACATCAAACAACAGGTTGGCTTAATGCGCAATTTGGTCATCAGAATTGCCAGTACTGGAGAAATTATGGTCATCGTACAGTTTTATGAAGACGATGAAACCAAACGCAACCTGTTGATGCATTTTGTGAAGGAACAATTTCCTGAAATCACTTCTTTGATGTACATCATCAACCAAAAAGGAAACGATTCTTTTCATGACCAAGACATTGTACTGTTTCATGGTGTGGGCTACATTGAAGAAGCAATGGAAGGCTTAAAATTCAGGATTGGCCCAAAATCTTTTTACCAAACCAACTCTTTACAAGCTTATGAATTGTATAAAATCACGAGAGATTTTGCTGGATTAACAGGCAATGAAGTCGTTTATGACCTGTATACAGGAACAGGAACCATCGCCAATTTTGTAGCCCAAAAAGCAAAAAAAGTAGTGGGGGTTGAATACGTTCCTACCGCCATAGATGATGCGCAGGTAAATGCTAGCATCAACAACATCACCAATACTACCTTTTTTGCGGGCGACATGAAAGAGGTATTGACCAATGCATTTGTATCCAAACACGGTCAGCCTGATGTCATCATCACCGACCCTCCTCGTGCTGGAATGGATGCTGCGGTGATTGAAGTAATCTTAAATGCCGCGCCACAAAAAATTGTATACGTAAGCTGTAATCCAAGTACGCAAGCAAGAGATTTGGTTTTACTAGATTCCGCCTATCAGGTAACCAAAGTTCGCGCGGTAGACATGTTTCCTCACACCCATCATGTGGAGAGTGTAGTATTGTTAGAAAGAAGGTAGAAAATAAGTTGAAAATATTAAAAGGGCAACTAAAAAAGTTGTCCTTTTTTATTGATTTAAAGACAGTTACGAAATTTTGAGTTTCAAATACCTTCGACACAAGGTGGAAGGCATTGATACAACCGCAACGGGAAATATTACCAGCGGTATTATCTAATTTGTTTACTTATTTTGTATCGTTATGAAGTATTTTTGTATAAATAATTCGTGCAAAATTTTGTAGCTAATAAAAAATTTCGCCTACATTTACAATTGATTACGAAATCAAAACTATTTCAATTTTATATTGGTTTGCTACATAAAATACCACAAAAAAATTTAGTAGTAATATATAACGGCTAAACATTTTTAAATATCGTCAATAGTTTAATATTATTTAGTTTTTTAAGTTTTTAGGAATGTTAATTGATGCGTATACGGTTGTCCCAACAAGTGAGGTGGAATTTGAGTTTGAATGTGATTGCGACAGTGGAATAATAAAGAAAGTTGTTCGTTATGATTTGCTGAGCACTAAATTAGGAGATAAAGATTTATACAATTTAGCGTTTGGTCCTTATAATGAAGATGGTAAAATACTTGACAGTAAAAAAACAAATACAAATGATTTACTAAAAACATTAGCAACAGTTGCCAAAACAAGTATATATTTTACCGATGCATATACAAATGTGGTTATATATGCGAAAGGATATAACGAAGCAAGAACAAGATTATATCAAATACATATTCATAAATTCTATGATGAAATTCACGAAAATTTTATCATTTATGGTCTAAGAAAAAATTACCCTTACGAATTATTTAAGAAAGAGCGAAATTATAATTACGAAGCTTTTTTAGCAAAACGAAAAATTCACTAAAAAATTAATTATTATGAAAAATTTAGAGAATAAAAATGCGAAACCAATTGTTAAACCAATTGAAAAAATGACAATTGATGAATTTTTTGATTTAAAATTAAAAATGGCTAATGAACATTTAAAATCTTTAATGCCTTACAATAAGGAATTGACATTAAAATAAAGCAAACACAAACTTAACCATATACTTCTAATTTAAGATTTTTTCATATCTTAAACTATTGTCTAATTTTCGGGGAGCAGCACATTCAATAACACATACTTATAAAAGCAGGTGTATTCAAACAAATGTAAAGGATTTAAATGAATTTTGAGACTAAGGTTCCTAGAAAGCTGTGCATCGCCACGCTCTTCCGAATTTACATTTCGGAAGCTCTATCTATCGTAGGATTTACAATCCTATTGGCGAGATGAGCTGAAAAACGGATTACAATCCTTCGATAGGGATTCGACAATACAATTGTCGAATAGCTGAATAGCAGAACACCTACGTATAAAAGTAGGTGTCTCCAATTTAAATTTTACAACTCTTAAGAGTTGTAAAATTTAACCCCTATACAAAATAGAACTGTCGCCAAAACTCAAAAACCTGAATGCATGACTTAAAGCATAGTCATAGATTTTTTTCCAATTGGCTTCCCCAACAAATGCAGCCACTAATAACAACAAGGTACTGTCGGGTTGATGGAAATTGGTAATGATGGCTTCGGCCACACGCACCTGGTAACCGGGCGCTACCAACAATTGTGTTTTGCCTTTTAACTGATGTTGATTGGTGATTTGTAGCATTTTAACAATATTTTCAAATGCTTTCAAATAGGTGAATCCTTCAGGCACCTCGAGTTCATAAGGATCCCATTGCGCAATACTCAAACTTGTCGCACTTTTCAGTCCATTCAATTCTAGCTTTAAGCCAAACCAAAACAAACTTTCCATGGTACGGAAACTCGTGGTACCCACCACCACTATAGGCTGCTGCTTAGCGAGGATGTCTTCCAACAAAGATTTCTCCACCACAATCTCTTCTGCATGCATTTGATGGTCTACCATCGTGGCTGCTTTTACTGGCTTAAAAGTACCTGCGCCAACATGTAATACCACATTACTGCAATCCACTTTATTCGCTTTTAAACTTGTCAACAATTCATCCGTAAAATGGAGTCCTGCGGTTGGTGCGGCAACCGAACCTTCCTCATTGGCATACACCGTTTGGTAACGTGAAGTGTCTTCTGCTACGGGCAAACGTTTCATATATGGCGGCAAAGGAATCAATCCTGCAAATGACAATACTTCTGCAAAAGTGAGCTCCTCGCTCCACTCCAATTTCACTTTAAAAGAATCAAGGTAAGGTGTAGGTTTGTAGACTTTTATGAAATATTCTTTTCCTTCAAAGGCAAATACTTTGGTCAAAAAATTCTCTTTGAATTGCTTCATGTTTCCTACCAGACAAATCCATTTGGCGGTTCCTTTTTGAAGCATGGCTTGCTGCATTTCTTGTCCGTGAGAAGGCTCAAGCATAAATATTTCCACCTTTTTTTCTGTACTGGTTTGGAATAAAATTCGGGCACAAACTACTTTGGTAGAATTAAAAATAAGCCTCGCTCCTGCCGGTAAATAGGCGGCAATGTTTTGAAAAACACTCTCCGAAACCTGGTCATGTTGATACACCAACAACTTAGACAATGCACGGTTTTCTAAAGGAAACTTGGCAATCTTTTCCTCTGGCAATTCGTAGGTGTAATCTTTGATGGCAATTTCTTTTACTGACATTTTTTTTTAGTATAGGGTACTGAGTACAGGGTACAACGCACTCGGAATATTATTCAACTTTCATTTCAATACAAAAGGTACAGAACACAGCGTACTGGAAATAATACACTTTTTTTATTTCAATACAAAGAGTACTGGGTACAGGGTACTGAGAATAACACACAATTTTTTACTCAGTACGCAGTACGCAGTACTCTGTACTCTGTACTCTGTACCCTGTACGCAAAACCTATTCCACATACAACAACAGCCCTTTCAAATAATCTCCTTCGGGATGAAAGATGCTGATGGGATGGTCGGAAGATTGGTTTAAATGTTTGATAATTTGTACGTTTCTGCCAGCATCTAAGGCTGCACCAAAGATGATTTTCTGGAATAAGTCGCGTGAAATATGTTGAGAACAGGAATAGGTAAACACAAATCCGCCTTTGTTGACATTTTTAAATGCCAACAAATTGATGTCTTTGTAACCTTTGCAAGCATTGGGAACACTTCTAATGTTTTTGGCAAAGGCAGGTGGATCCAATACAATCATGTCATACCCTTCGGCTTTGTGACGCAGGTATTCAAAGCAATCTTCTGCAAAAGCTTTGTGATTATCCGCCACGCCGTTTAAAATGGCATTGTCGTTACACTCTTGTGCGGCTTGTGCAGAAATATCTACCGAATGTACTTCGGTGGCGCCATGCAACAAACCATACATACTGAAACCGCCGGAATAACTGAAGCAATTTAATATACGTTTTCCTTTGGCCAATTTTCCAAGCTCAGC
>CALPQG020000114.1 GCA_943325655.2 Bifidobacterium breve
CAAATATGTATTTGAGGATATTTTCATGAATATCTTAATTGACCGTATGGGTCAAAACCAAGACATTTTCACCAAAATGATGGATAATAAAGATTTCGGTTCATTGGTTAAAGACATGTTAATGAAAAAAACTTATAATAAGTTGAGAGGGGTGGTTTAAGGGAATTAAAAAGCACCTAAACTAAGTAGGGTCTGCTGAAAAACTCAAAAGCAACAAATTTTGAATTTTAAATTTTGAATTTTAAATTAAATCAGGCTTCAATTGAATTGTTACAGGTAACAAATTGGGCTTGCTGAAAAACTCAAATAAAAAAATAATAGAATGAAGTGCAGCATTATTAGGTACTTGGCGTGAAGGATAGGGATGAAAAGCCCGCAGCGAAGAATGGATAAATGGATAGCCTGGTTCGCCACGGCGGACACTACCAAATCTTACTATTTCTGAATTATATATTCTAAAGACCGTTAAATCATTTCTCCTTTTGGTAATTCATACAAATAGTGCAAAGCATAATAGATGAAAATCCAAATAACCTTGCACCTAACATTAAAACAAATTACATAAATAACTTAATATCAAAAGTTTGATTATTTTTCAGCAAGCCCTAAGTAATATTCATACACTTATAACATTTGAATTAGATGTATAATACAAAACTGATTTAAAATAATAACATGTAAAATAGAAATAGTGGGGAAGGTGTGGGGAAACAAAAAAAGGTAAGAAAGTGAATTACACCAACTTACCTTTTAATTTGTGAACCTGAAGAGAGTCGAACTCCTAACCTTCTCATCCGTAGTGAGATGCTCTATCCAATTGAGCTACAGGTCCATTTCCCTATAAATGGGATTGCAAACCTACTGTTTTTTTTTAGGAATACCAATTTTGAACTGGAAATTATACGCTCGTATAGCAACATTAATTACAATACATTCAAAAACAATCCTTTGCAGGTTAAATTTCACCAAATAATCTCAGGATTACCAACAGGTTTACTACAAAACCCAATACAAAACCAGCAACAACCTGCGCCAAACTGTGTGCATTGAGGTATAACCTGGCACTCATCACGACGCCAGAGACAATAATAAACAACAACATCGCAGCATACATCAATTCGTTTTCAATATGTGCATTTAACAAAAACAACAAAGACAACAACCCTCCTACTGAAGCACTATGGGCACTAATTTGCCAAAAAAAAGTAACCATTGTAACCATAGCAGTAACAAAAGCAATACTTACCATAACACTTGAAAAAACAGGATTGATATGCAATCGAGTGACTAATAACACCGCCAGACTCACATAAATACCGCTGACGACCATCATCGGAATGATTCGTTCGGTTCGGTCTTTCATCTGTAAAGATTTTATAAAACCAAACCGCTTTAACATCAAAATAAACAATATTGGGATCACCATGGTGATCAAATTCACAAACACCAACAGGTTCATTTTAATTTTAAAACTATAACCACCAAACAGTGTTGGAAACCCAAAAAGTATGACCCCAAAAGCCAATGTCGGGATTACCAAAGGCTGTAAAATCATGGATACCACGTTCGATAACATCACCAATAATAATGGGCGTTCATTGTTTTCCTGGGTTATTGTTGCCTGTTGCGGTGTCATTTAGTTGTTTACAAGTTTACGGTTGACGAGTTATCTGTTTACGGTTATCCGTTTTTAACACTTTATTTAAATAGCAAAACCCAACTATTCTACTGAGAAACTGAGTACCAATTCAACGACATAACGATTCAAAACTACACCTCTTTTCTTAACCTTGCCACGGGAATCTGCAATTGCTCACGGTATTTGGCTACGGTTCTTCTGGCAATGTTATACCCCTTTTCACGTAAAATCTTGTCCAATTTATCGTCAGGAAGAGGTTTTGACTTGTCTTCTTTTTCAATAATCTCTTTGATCAATTGTTTTACTTCCCTGCTGCTTACATCTTCCCCTGAATCCGTAGCAATTCCTTCAGAGAAGAAATATTTCAGCGGATACAATCCGAATTCTGTCAACACACTTTTACTGCTGGCCACACGCGAAACAGTGGATATATCCATTTCAATTTGTACCGCAATGTCTTTCAGAATCATCGGGTGCAATTTCGTTTCATCCCCATCCAAAAAGAAATCATACTGGTATTGTACGATGCAGTTCATGGTCCGCAATAAGGTTTGTTGACGTTGTTTGATGGCATCAATAAACCATTTGGCCGAATCTAACTTTGACTTCACAAAAGTTACGGCCTCACGCATTTTCTTGTCTTTCTTATCGCTTTTGTCGTAGGTTTCAAACATTTCCATGTAAGCACGACTTACCCGCAAATCAGGGGCATTTTTAGAATTGAGGGACAATTCTAATTTCCCGTTGTTATTGGTCAAAATATAATCAGGGATTACATACTGCGACTTAAAATCGCCCATTTCACTTCCTCCCGGTTTTGGATTGAGGTGGGTAATGGTATCAATACAAAGCTTCAATTCTTCATCGTTGATATTCAAACGTTTTTGTATTTTGTCGTAATGTTTTTTGGTGAATTCTTCAAAATGATGTTCTATAATTTCAAGTGCATGATCCACTTCTTTTTGGTGGTTGGGATCATGTTTGCTTTTCAATTGCAGCAACAAACATTCTTGTAAAGTACGAGCACCGATTCCGGCAGGTTCAAACATTTGCACCTTATAAAGTACCGATTCAATTTCATCTTCATCCGTTTCCAAGCCAACCGAAAAAGCCAGGTCATTGACAATCGCCTCTAAATCCCTGCGGATATAACCATCGTTGTCGATACTTCCTATGAGTTGGGTAGCAATAATGGTTTCTCTTTCTTCAAGCCTGCAAAATCCCAATTGGGTCATCAAACTGTCTAGCAAAGTAGCATCCGTGGTAAATGGAATATCACGTTCTTCTTCGTCAGGATTAGGACCATCACCCTGCATTTTGTAACCGATATAATCGTCTTGCAAATAGTCGGTTAATGGAATATCGTCATAATCGTCACCGTCTTTATCCTGAATAGGTTCTTCCTGATCATAGTCATCAACAGGTTCTTCATCGGAATTGTCAGACAATTCTGCATCTTCCAAAGCAGGATTAATTTCAAATTCTTCTTCTATTCTCGCATTCAATTCTGCTGTAGGGATTTGCAGCAATTTGATGAATTGAATTTGTTGTGGAGATAATTTTTGTTGAAACGATTGAGATAAACCTAATTTTTGCATAATAGTAATCCTAAACAAGTGATGCAATCAACGAAACGTATATTTCATTGTAAATTTAATGAATTTCGGGTTTTTACAACAACTGTTCCAAAAATTTTAGAAATGGATTTATACAATTCTAAAACTCCCCATACATTACTTTAACAAGGCTGCTTCACCAAACAATTGTAGTGCTTTTTTAAACAATTCATCTTGTTGGTGAAATATTGGGTAGAATGCTTTATCGCCCCAAGCGCCTCTGCCTATGTAAGCTTTGAGGTCAATATTGATCAAAGTTGTAGAACGTTTTAAATCGGCAGAGGTATATTTAATTTTTTCTCTCGTAGCTAAACGTAATACCTCTTGAAACAAACTCGCAGGAACCTGGTAATGGGCAATAAAATCTTGCATACCTATTTTAGAAATTTGCACTTTATTTTCTGTGATGAAATTCAAGGCAACTTCTCTGATGATATTTTTACTGTACAATTCTCCTAAAAAAGCAGAATGCATGGTGGTATCTCTTGGCACGAATACATCAGGCATAATCCCTCCACCACCATATACGGTACGCCCTTTGGTGGTTTTGAATTTCAAAGAATCATTGAGTTTAATACTGTCGGCATGGTAAAACTCGCCATTTTTATACCTTTTGAGAATATCATCTTCGTAATCTTCAGAAAATGGTTTTTGAATACAACGACCACTTGGTGTATAATATTTAGAAATGGTAAGTCTCAGTTCAGAACCATCTGACAATTCAATCGGCCTTTGCACCAATCCTTTCCCAAAAGTCCTTCTTCCAACAATCAAAGCCCTGTCATTGTCTTGCAAAGCACCCGACACAATTTCAGAAGCAGAAGCGCTTCCTTCATTTACCATTACGATAACTGCACCTGCTTCAAAATCACCACCAGCTTCGGCATAAGATTTAGAATCGTATTTTGAGCCTTTTCCGTCGGTGTATACAATCAATTTTTTAGCGCCCAAAAAATCGTCTGCTATTTTAATCGCCTTGTCCAAATATCCTCCAGGATTGTCTCTCAAGTCGAGCAACAACCTTTTCATTCCTGTAGATTTTAATGAAGTCAAGGCTTCTTTAAATTCGTCATAAGTTTTTTCTCCAAACTTAGACACTTTCATATAACCCGTTTGGGCATCAATCATATAATAAACATCCACCGAATGGGTAGTAATTTGGTCTCTGGTAATCACAAAGTCAAGGACTTTTCTCATTCCTTTTCGCCAAATAGACACTTTCACTTTGGTACCTTTCTCCCCTCTTAATTTTTTGAATACATCATTAATCGTAATCCCAATGCCGGCCACCTGAATTCCATCTACCTTAACAATTTTATCTCCTGACCGAATACCCAAACTTTCAGACGGGCCACCGCTGATGGCAGTTACCACACAAATGGTGTCTTGTATAATTTGAAATTCAACGCCAATCCCCTGAAAGCCACCTTCCAATTGTGCATTGGCAATGGCGACATCTTCTTTAGGAATATATACTGAATGCGGATCCAGTTTGGTCAACATCCCTTCAATACCATTGTTGATCAACGTTTTGGTATTCACCGTATCCACATAATCTTCCTGAATATAGCCCAACACTTCTTTTAAACGAGACAGCTCATCTCCTCTCAAACTCGTTCCCCAAAAATAAGCGCCAATATAAATACCTACTGCCAAAGAGGTACAAATGACTAAAGGTAAAATGATGGTAAAGGTGTTGTTTTTTTTCATAGGTAAAGGACAATTAACATCAAACTAAATACGAATTCATCAAATAATGATTCGTATTGGGTTTGATAGGAATAATTTCTACTTGTAAAAATGAAGTATAAACTTGGAATTAAAAAGACAATCAAAAATTAACATCATAAATTACTTAAATAATCAGAGAGAACTATATCTTTAGGGCGAATTTCAACCTTTTGTTTGTGACTACCAGAAAGAAAATTTTATTCATCATCAATCCTAAGGCAGGTACAAAAAGCAAAACGCACCTTCCTCAGTTGATCCAACAACACATTGATTCGGAACGATTTGAGGTTCAAATCACGTATACCAAAGCTCCTTCCCATGCCACTATTTTAGCCAAAGAAGCGGTTGAAAACCATACCGACATCGTCATTGCCACAGGTGGTGACGGCACGGTGAATGAGGTGATGCAAGGCTTGTTGCACAGCTCCACAGCTTTGGGAATTTTACCTTTTGGTTCAGGAAATGGCCTGGCAAGGTTTTTAGGTGTTCCGATGAACCATGTTCAAGCTTTGAAATTCATCAACCATGCTGCCACGGTAACCATCGATACTTGCTTGCTCAATGACCATGCATTTGTAAATGTTGCAGGAACGGGTTTTGACGCCCATATCGGAAATGTATTTTCACATACCAAGGGAAGAGGATTTTCGACTTATATCAAACTCTCTATCAAAGAGTTTTACAAATACAAACCACAAGAATACCTGATAAATATCAATGGGAAAAAATTGGTTCGAAAAGCATTCATGATCAGTTTTGCGAATACGTCACAGTTTGGAAACAACGCCCACATTGCTCCCGAAGCCGACATTCAAGATGGTCTGGTGGATGTGTGTATCATGAAACCGCTTTCCATACTTGATTTGCCTCAAGTGGTGTATGCTATTTTTAACAAAACCATTCACCTATCCAACTATGTTGAAATCATCAAATGCCAAAACGCGACTATTGAACGTGTCGCTCCTGATGCAATACACATTGACGGAGAACCGCACCTCGCCACTAAAAATTTGAACATAAAAGTGGTGCCGGGGTCTTTGAAGGTGTTGAGAAAATAGTACAGGGTCTAGAGTACTGAGTACTGAGACAAAAAATGTACCCTGTACCCTGTACGCTAGACTCTGTACTCTAAACTCCCTGCATCAAACAAGTTTTAATAAACTCATTCAGGCCACCGTCCATTACTTTTTGGACGTCGGAGGTTTCGTAGCCGGTTCGGATATCTTTCACCAATTTGTACGGATGCATGACGTAGTTACGAATTTGAGAGCCGAATTCTACGCGTTTCTTTTCGCTTTCTACGACTGCTCTTGCAGAATTCTTTTTCTCGATTTCAATTTGGTACAACCTCGATTTTAACATCTTGATGGCATGTTCTTTGTTCATCAGCTGCGAACGTTCCTTTTGACATTCTATGATAATGCCCGTAGGTTTATGTTTTAAGCGAACTGCCGTTTCTACTTTGTTTACATTTTGTCCACCTGCACCACCGGCACGGAAAGTATCCCAATCAATATCACCTAAGTTGACCTCAATTTCAATACTGTCATCCACCAACGGGTACACATATACCGAAGCAAAAGAAGTATGTCGACGGCCACCGGAATCAAAAGGAGAAATCCGTACCAAACGGTGTACGCCAGATTCACATTTCAAATAGCCAAAAGCAAATTGTCCTTCAATCTCTAAAGCACAAGATTTAATCCCTGCGCCATCACCTGGTTGACAACTCAATTCTTTAACAGAAAAACCATTCTTCTCGCCCCACATGATGTACATCCTCATGAGCATCTCAGCCCAATCCTGACTTTCAGTTCCACCTGCACCTGGATTAATTTCAAGTACAGCACTCAGTTGGTCCTCTTCTCCACTGAGCATACGCTTAAACTCAAGGTTATCAAGGTCTTCAATGAGTTTGTCCCATTCCGATTTCATGTCAGCACTTTCAATTTCGCCTTGTTCGAACATGGCAAAAAGCACTTCAAAATCATCCAATTGGCTTTGAATACTCTCATAGCTGTCTGTCCAGATTTTTTCTGAACGCATGGCTTTGAGGTTTTTCTCCGCTTCTTTGGGGTTGTCCCAAAAATCGGGAGCAGTAGTTTTTATGGCAAAATGTTTTACGATTTCAATCTTGGCATCGTAGTCAAAGATACCTCCTCAGCGCCTCTACACGGCTCTTAACATCCTTTATCTGGTCGTTAGTCATAATGGTGAATTTTAAATTGAATTATAAAAGTAGGGATTTTTTTTAGTGTTGGGTGTTGAATGTTGAGTTTTTAGTAAAAAGTACTGGGTACAGGGTACAGGGTACTGGGTACTGGGTACTGGGTACAAAGTACAAGGTACAAGGTACAAAGTACAAAGTACAAAGTAGAAAGTAGAAAGTACAGAGTACAAAGTACAGAGTACAAGGTACAAGGTACAAGGTACAAGGTACAAGGTACAAAGTACAGAGTACAAAGTAGAAAGTAGAAAGTAGAAAGTACAGAGTACAAAGTACAAAGTACAAAGTACAA
>CALPQG020000115.1 GCA_943325655.2 Bifidobacterium breve
AACACCTTGGAACTCGATTAGATTGTATTTTAGCCATGCAATACATGGGGCAAAAACTCAAATGTAACAACAGTCTTGGTTATGTATTTACCAAAGCTGATTTACTCAAACCCGAACTCAATATTTTGGTTGGTGCGATCTATTTGGGTATTTTACTTGATGAACATGTAGAAAACAATACAATTAGGTTAGATAAAATTGTGCTGCGATACAACAAAGGTTTCTTTACCAAATTCCCCAAAGGAGCCACGAAAGAAATGGTATATAACGCAGCGAATTCCATCAGCCAAAACTATATCAAAAAATTGGCAGGAATTAATTCTGTGCTTGAATTGCTTAATCTAGTGTTGAGTTTTGAGTGTTTAGTTTTGAGTAAAATTAAATATTAAACAAATAGATCAATACTAAACATTCAACACTAAAAACTCAACACTAAATACATGCTTCTCTTTGAAGAAAAAGTTACCCAAAACCGAACGGCATTTATAGCTCGGGTGAAGCAATTGGCCAAAACGTTCAATGCCAATCCCAATTGGTTTATGGCATTGTTTAATTCTGAAACGGGCGGTACTTTTAAGGCTGATACATACAACAGGAGTGGTAGCGGTGCCGTGGGCTTGATTCAGTTTATGCCACGTACAGCACAAGATTTAGGGGCTACCACTTCTTTTTTAGCTTCGCTGTCTAATGTAGCACAATTGGATTGGGTAGAAAAATACATTCGAAGGCAATTAGCCAATATTGGTCTTATGGCCATCAAAGATTATGACGATTTGTATTTGCTTGTTTTCTATCCTGTGGCCGTTGGCAAACCTGATGCTTATACCATTCCATTGTCAGGGATTGGGTACCGCCAAAATGCGGGAATAGATGTCAATAAAGATGGCGTAATCACCGTTGCTGATTTCAAAGCATTTATCAGATCTAAGATTCCAGTTGGGGAATTGAGCGGATTTACCACTCGTTTTCGTTATGGAAAGCAAGTATTTTTCGGTTTGCTTTCCATAGGAATTATAACGGTAATTTATTTTTATTATAATGCTAAAAAAGCCATTTTTTGAGTATTCGAATTGTGCAAATCTAATGTCAATATTCGGTGTGATTGGTTTATTTATTGGCCTGAAATAAACCAAATAAACACTGTTTGTATTTAGGATGCAATTGCTTGTTTTTAAGCACCATTAGTATGGTGTTTTAAGGGTAACAACTTTGGTAATGGTTATAGTTTGAGCGAGTTTTGGGAATCAAAATTCAACAAAAACTCCATTGTTTATGCTCCTAAAATACAAAGCACTCCTATCAAAAATTAGCATGGCGGAAACCGCCCTTCCAATTGAAATCAAACAAGCCATTGACGTTTTAAATGGTTTAGCGGAAGACTTAGAAGAAGACGAAAATGACCCGGAAGATATTCGTGTTATTCAAAGTGAAATTCGTGCACTAGACGACAAAATCTGTGCACTTATCACTGAAGAATCAGACAATGAAACCGATGAAGACGAAACGGAATCAGAACTCAAAGAAGCCATTTTAAGCAAACTTTTTGAATCGGGTAAAACAAAGGTTTTAGCCTCCGAACTCAAAGCCATGAACTACCCCTTTGACCACCTCACCAAAGGAGAGATCGTTGGCAAATTCAGAATTTCAGAAGTCAAAAAAGCTTTGATGAAACCCTTCTATTTGATTGAAAAACTTGGGTCTCGAGTACAGGGTACTGAGTACAGAGATGTGAAACATCAATAACCTTCTCTGTACTCAAGACACTCTACCCTTTACCCTGTACTCTGTACTCAAGACCCTGTACCAAAACAACACTCAACACTCAAAAAATGGATATGCTCCTAAATATGCTCAAAGGTTTGGCTACCGACAAAGGGCTGGATTTTGTAATGGCCAGAATCCCCAAAAATATTCAAAACTTCATTCATCAAACAGGCATTACCAATAAGCCCAGATTGAAACGACTGTTTGACGGTAAGCCATTGGAATCAGACATCCACGAAGTGTCTGAAAATACCCTGGTTTTGCTGGCCCCATACATCATTGAAGCCATAACCCATATCAGTAAAGAAGTGGGCATGCAAGTGGTTTTTTGTTTGGCTGTTCGTGAGGGTGAAATCACGGTCAAAATTATTCAGGACAATATTGAACCGCTTGAGATTGAAAGCGGCTCTTTCCCTTTTCAATATTTGGTGACCGCCATTTTAAGCAAAATTGAAGAGGCTAAATGTGAAATTATCACTGAACCTAAAATGATTGTCAATACTCAAAACGAAATAGATCATGAATAGTGATACAATAGAGCAAGATCTCATTACCGAAGCAGAAATTACACCAACCGCTATAGCCTCAAATTCTTTCCCTCGTCAATTAGACCGTGATTTTGTCATGGATTGTGTGGTGAATTCTGTGGCGATTTACTACAATGTCAACAAAAAATGGATTGTAGATTTAAAGAAAAGAGGACAGTTTTCAGAACTGAGGGGAATTTGTTATTTTCTATTGCACCGACGTCATAGCCCTAATTTTACCTATGAAGTCATGTCGCAATACTTCCATACCTACCCCTCCAAGATTTGTATTTTGCGCCAGAAAGTAGAGGATAGAATCAAGGCAAAACTGTATCAACTCGACCATCATGTGGGTGTGATTGAATGCAATATCAATGCGGTAATTAAACAATACGAAGCAAATCTTCAAAACAAAAATGAGAATGAAAACAAAGGCGAGTGTTGAAATTACCGAGCATCCTTTAGCGGAAAGTGACATTCCTAGCACAAACAATGCAGAATTGGATGACATCACCAAAGTATTGGAAATGGTCAACAATGGACAGGAAGAGGCCGCTATCCAACATGTTATTGATGCTGCCCCTGCACCGCAAAGCTTTGAATTGTCGAGCATGTTTGAGCCTGTCGTAGAGCGTGAATATGCGACTAATCCCGAAGCACAACTCAATAGAATGAGTGGCAGCAAGGAGCACGCTTCTTTGTCTGCTGCTCCTGCTATAGAATCAAAAACAGAAGAGGCCGTGCCTCAGAAACCGCTGTTTAATTTCTTCAAAAAACAGGCAATGCCTGAGATGGATATTGAAAATATTGAACCACCTGTACTTGAAAAGCAAGTACCCACGATGCAGTTTCAGGAACCTATAGATCCGAATTTAACAGCCACACAAAATGTAACAGCGCAAATGGGGGTTACCACTTCGGAACTCATTTGGAACAATTTTGAACATGGTTTGCCCGAATTAATGGGCTCTTATGTGGTGAAGATTTCGGATGCCGTAGTGGAAGATCCAATCATTGATGAGGCTACACAATTAGCACTCAAAGAGGATATTGCCAAAAGGAATCAGGAAAACAAAGAACGTTTCATTATTCCAGCATGGTACAAAGACCAAATCAAAAAACCTTTACAGGCACTTTGTATTGAAAAAGGAATTGAAACTAGTATTCCTGTTGGCGTACAACTTTGTATTGGTGTGGTCGTATTGCTGGCCTTGTTTTTAATCCCTACCATTCTTGAAGTTAAAAAGAGCAATGAGCTGTATTTGAAACGATTGGATGCACATTTTGAAGCGTTAAGGAAAGAAGTTAAGAGTTAAGGGTTTAGAGTTAAACAGCATAAAAGGAGTGTTGAGTTATGAGTGTTGAGTTTTTAGTAAAAAAATGAATACTGAATATTTATCACTTTTTATATTTAACTCAACACTTTTTTTTTTAATCACTAAACACTCAACATTCAACTCAACACTCAGCATTCAACACTCAACACTAACAAAATGAGAGAAACCTTCGTAACCCTTGCCACTGGTCTCATGGGTATTGGTAAAAGCTATATTACCGAACAAATGGTGAGGGCTTATGCCAAGGCTCATCCCAAAAGGTCTATCCTTATTTTTGATCCTAATTATGAAGAGTCATGGAATAAATTTCCTGCGATATATTTTGACATCATGGAAATTCAGAAGGCAAAAAAAGAAGAAGCCAAACAGGGAATTAGAATTGTCACTCCGTCTGAAAAGAACCTCAAAAAGCTTCCTCCTGGTATTTTTATCATTGCACCCTTTACCATTTACAAAGAGCCGATGAACCAACCCCAAATGCTGTTGACCATGGTGACAATTTGCACGAATTACAGGGGAGGAATGTGTTTGTTGGAAGATGTAAACAAATACACCATATCGTTTGAGAAAACCGAAATACAGTCTGCTTTTAAAGCCATTCGCCATAGTTCAGTCGATTATATTATTCACTTGCAATCCTTCAACCCCATTCGTCCTGTGATATTTGAAGCCACGAGACTTATCAGAATGCATTATGATGGCTTTGATCTTTACAAGATTAAAGAGAAGATCTCCCAGTATTTTACGCTGTGTAGAATTGCACAAATCATCATCAATACCAAGTACCGAAAAGGGGAAGAAATCGCGCGTAAATATGTCGATTGGGAAAGGGTACCTCACTTAAATCGTGTAGTCAATGCGTACAAGCGTTTCTTTATTTGGGTATTTACCAAAGATGAATACATCACCGGCATTGAGAAAGATGATTTCATCTTGGCTTGCAATGACTATTTGACCGAATCCCCAGCCGAATACAAAGCGCAATTACAAAAAATCCTATTCCTCCAAAGTAGAAAATCCCCAACACTAGCCGACCATAACCAGGCCCGAGCCAATTGGATTAGGGAGCATTGGCGGTATTATAGGTAGGGGAGAAGTGTTAAATTATTGGATTATAAATCGGTAATTTCATTTCAGAAGTCAAATTATAGACTTGACTATTATTGAGTAAAGCTTGTATTGGCAAATGTAGCAAGTTTGAATACCGAATTCATAAAATTTAAAATTCCTCAAGTTGATCGTTTGTTGAAATTTAAAGCAATTGCCATTAGCGAACTAAAAGCAGTTCTTAAAATCCATCAAATAAAAAAGAGGAGAAATAATCGAATTTTAAAAAGTATCCAAGAAAACCTAAATGGGAGTGATTTAAAACCGTTTAGTAACCTTAACGAATGATTTTTAATGCTAAATTTTGTGGTTTTTGAAATATAGTTATATTTGTAAGGGTCTTATTTACGATTACGTTTACAACCCAAAAGGTAAACCTGACAGTGAAACAGTAAGCGATTTGCGTGATACAGAAAATGCACCTGTTAAAGCAGGTATTTACAATTCCTTTATTTGTCAAGTAAAACCGCATCTGGCTAATGCTAGGACAAACCTTTATGCCACCAAAATTGGCTACGAAATTAGTTTTTAATAAATATTACAAACACAAACCTTTGCGTAGCATTGACGAAGTAAGTGCTGATATTTTGGCATTGGAACAAGAACGTGATGGTTTGATTGCTGAAATTTTAGGATTGTAAACAAAATCTTGTACCATTGGTACGAGATTTAAAGAAACGATAAATGTATACCTCCCGCCAATGGTTGGAGATTATCCAAAATATTCATTCATAAATTGGTAAAACTATTTAACCGCTATTTCAATCATGCAAAACATAGATTATCCACAATATCAGTTTATCGTTGAAATTAAAGAAAAAATAAGACAAGCACAGTATGAAGCCCTAAAAGCTGTAAATGTACATCTTATTAATCTTTATTGGGAATTGGGCAAAGCCATTTCTGAAAAACAAACCTTGGGTTGGGGTAAATCTATAGTGCCAAATTTATCTAAAGAATTACAAAAAGAGTTTCCTTCCATGACTGGTTTCTCCGTGAGTAATCTTTGGTATATGTCTCAGTTTTATACTGAATATCAAGGCGATATAAATCTCGAACCATTGGTTCGAGAAATTAGCTGGAGTAAACATGTTATAATTCTGAAAAAATGTAAAGACCCTCAAGAACGACAATTCTACATTTTATCTACTAAGAAATTTGGTTGGACAAAGGATGTGTTAATTCATCAGGTTGAAAATAAAACGTATGAAAAATACCTGCTTAACCAAACTAACTTTGATGCGGTACTGCCTGAAAAAATTAAACAACAGGCTTATTTAGCTGTAAAAGATCATTATAGTTTTGAGTTTCTTGAACTTGCACATGAGCACTCTGAATACGAATTGGAGCAAGCTTTAATCAAAAATATACGCCAGTTTTTATTAGAAATGGGAACAGACTTTACGTTTGTAGGCAACCAATACAAACTGCAAGTAAACGACAAAGAATTCCGAATAGATTTGTTATTGTTTCACCGAAAACTACAAAGTTTAATAGCCATTGATTTGAAAATTGGAGAATTTGAACCCGAGCACAAAGGGAAAATGGAGTTTTATTTAAGTGTACTTAACGACACCATAAAGCTACCACACGAAAACCCAGCCATTGGTATTATTATTTGCAAAAGTAAAGACCGCACCATCGTTGAATATTCCTTAAACACCGCAACTTTACCCATTGGCGTGGCTACCTATAATACAACCAACACCTTGCCAGAAGCTTACCAGGCACTATTGCCCGCCACTACAGAAATTGCCCAAAAACTAAACAACTTTTTGCAAGATGACAACCACTAAACTACAAAAAACGACGGCTACAAATCCAGCGAGGTATGTTGGGTGAAATTGCACGCTTAAGAATTCATCTCACTTGCTAACCTCCCAACTGATACAATTCAATGCGCCACCGCCTTTTTTGACAAAGGATTTCATGGCAATTGGGAATATCATTTTTCTTTCAGCATATAAAGGAAAAGCCTTGCCTAGTTGCGCCAAGGCTTGTGCATCTTCTTCTATCCCAAATGTTGGCACGAGTATGATTTCAGGGGTTTGAAGAAAATTAATATAGCCCCAATTGAATGCTTCGTTTGGCTTTTTAACCTTGTATTCGAGCGCTATGAGGTTAAAGTTTGCAAGCGCTGTATAAAACTTGTTTTGAAATTCAGTAGAATACGTTTTGTAATAGCCATGTGTTAAAATGGTGTTTTCATCCACAAAGCGAACCATTCCATCGGCATGGCCATAAGGCTCGTTTGTATCCCAAGGAATAATAATGACCGTATCTACTTGTAAGGCTTTTTTGATTTCTTCAATAACTTCTGATGGCGTATATTGAAACTTGTTTTCACTAAAAATTTTATCGGTCAATATGACTTTGTTTTGATACTTTACCACATTGCCACCGTCTAAGATCAATTTGGTTTTGATTGTCTCAATACCCAAAGTTTTACAAACTTCATCGGCATTGGTAATGAAATTTTTCTCTTCTTGTAGATAATCTGGTTGGTAAACATAGGAGACAAAAGTATGCGTATTGACTTGTATAGGCATATAATCACTAGCCCAAATATCTTTGGTGTTGGGCAAGAGTTGATAGGCAATTTTATGCGTATCCAATAGCAACGTAATTTGATTGAATACGTCCCTATTTATTTTATTCGATGTTAACCATTGAGAAAAGTAGAGCATGATGATTTATTTATGTTTTTCTTTTTACACCGGATTTATTTACCATTGCTACCTGGGGACAATTTGTCCCTAGGTA
>CALPQG020000116.1 GCA_943325655.2 Bifidobacterium breve
TTACAATACGATTGCACCATTAACGTGTATTTTTGTATCAATGCAGATGGGACACTTTCAGATATAAAAATACTCAAGGAAGTAACCAACAAAGAATACAATGCTGAAGTACTCAGGGTAGTAAAAACCTCTCCCATTTGGAAAGTTAATACAGCTGGAACAAATATACCTTGTATCCCCAAACAGGTACCGATAAAAATTCACGCCAATCCTACAGGCAAAACAAATTAAGCGTCTATTGTAATTTCCCGATCACCGTAAATTTGTCAAATACATTTACGGTATGTGGCGCATCTTCCATTTCTTCTGTCAAATCCTGACCAGCCCAGTGTTCGTAATGTTTGCCATTTCTCCAAAGTTTGGAAAGGCTTACATCGTAAATTAGCCCCTTAAAAGCACACCAAATTTCTGGTTTGTCCTGACCATTGCGCAATGCCAATTGTGATTTGGTATAAGTTGGGAGGTTTTCCATGGAGCAAAGTTGTCAAATTTTTTACACTATACAAGGTGAATAGCACAATAACCAAATTTGACAATTGATTAGTTGTTCACCCGCTTCACAAAATACGATTGCTTGTCAATTTGTAATGCTACAATGTACAAATCAGTTGGCAGAGAAGAGCTATTGTGTTTGGCATTTTTACTGAGGATATTCTGCTCCTGGTACAAAATTTTACCTGTAATGTCAGCAACAATAATTACGTATTCTAAAGTCATGTCTAGACCTAAAATATGTATTTTGTATTTGGTGGAATAGGGAACTATGGTATACGTATTTTTAAAAGCGTGCTCTAAGGAACTGATTGAATATCCTTGATTGATCATTACTTGCCTTGAAGCTAGATAGGTTGCTGAATTAAAAAAGCTGTAATTACTCACCCCCAATTACCTAAATTATATTTTTAATGGTGTGGATAAACTATATTGCAAATATTGATTTTTAGATTGAGGTGTATTTTTAGAATCTTTTTTATAGGAAATTTTGTCTACTTATCCACAAGCTTGTGTTATTCACTTTATGTTTTAATAATTGGTTAGGCATATTTTTATACCTACTTTTGTATTGATGACAAACAAAGAGCTGGTACAATTAGTAACTGATTTAAGCAAAAAACTTGAGGTTGCTTTAGCTACTATAGTTGAACTCAAAGAAGAAATTAGGGTATTAAAAGCTGGGGAAAATAGCAATAAGGGTGCTATTCCACCATCTACAGCTATAAAACGAGTTTCAAGAAGCGTAAGAGAAAAATCAGATAAAAAATCAGGAGGCCCCAATTTAACCACAAAGGAAAAACCCTAGAATTTAAATTAGTATCCGTTTTTGTCAAAGAGTATAAACCCAATTTTTGCACCAGTTGTGGTAGCGATTCAAGCAATATAAAATCTCTATTACAAGAAAATTTTGTTTTATGAGTTACACAAAAACTGCTAAGGTAGAAGTGCTAATTTGTAACAAATTAGACCAATTTAATTATTCACATAAAGGTACAAAAATCTCCACAAAGCTAAATATTGCTTTATTACTTGAACTTAAGAAGCTAAAAATTAAGTGTCAAAAAATTATTAGGTGCTAAAATTTTACAAATAATAATTTTTAATTTTTCAATCTTTCCTGTATTTTTAGCGTACATGCTTCTCGGCAATTACCTTATAGTCATTTAGCTTATCCAAGAAGGGAATAAATTTAAACATTATGAACGTTACCAGAGTTTTCGATATTTTGCCTTATCAGGCGACTCATTTCCCCAAAGCAGACATGTTTTCAACGAAAGTTGATCGTTCGTGGGTGGCATACAGTACCTCAGAAGTCATCAATATCGTCAATCATGTAAGTTTGGGTTTAATACATTTGGGCTTAGAAAAAAATGAAAAAGTTGCCATCATCTCTTTTAACCGGCCGGAATGGAATTTTATAGATTATGGCGTACAACAAGTGGGTGCTATAAGTGTACCTATTTACCCTACCATTACAGAAGAAGATTTCAAGTATATTTTAACCGATGCGGAGGTCAAATTTATTTTTGTGGCCAATGCAGAATTGTATGAAAAAATAAAACGCGCTTCGGCAGCCATAGGAAGCATTCAGAAAATATTTACTTTTGACGTTATAGAAGGTGCATCTCATTGGACTTCAGTAAAAGAGCTGGGAGAAAAAGAAAATATTCACCGCCTTACCCCATACAAAGACGCCGTTACTCCCGATGATTTATTGACCTTAATCTATACTTCTGGAACCACCGGAAATCCAAAAGGAGTAATGTTGACCCACCATAATTTACTGAGCAACGTCAAAGCCTGTACGCCATTGATGCCCATTGACCATACACACAAAGCATTGAGCTTCTTGCCTTTGTGTCATGTGTATGAAAGAATGATGAGTTATTTGTACACTTCCATTGGGGCTTCTATTTACTATGCCGAAAGCATTGACACCATCAGCGAAAACCTGAAAGAGATTCACCCCAATATGTTTGTGACGGTTCCTCGTTTGCTTGAAAAAGTGTACGACAAGATTTATGCAAAAGGACAGGAGCTCACAGGCATTAAAAGAATGTTGTTTTTCTGGGCACTAAATTTGGGCTTGAAATACGAACCGCATCAAAAGCAGGGAGCTTGGTATAATTTTCAATTGAAATTGGCCAACAAGCTTATTTTTAACAAATGGAGAGAAGCACTTGGCGGAGATGTAAAAGCAATAGTATCAGGAGGAGCAGCTTTACAACCAAGATTGGCGCGTGTATTTATGGCCGCCCAAATTACCATTTTAGAAGGTTATGGCTTAACAGAAACTTCCCCAGTAATTGCCGTAAACCACGTTGAAAAAGAAAACAACATGATTGGTACCGTAGGACCACTTATTGAAGGCGTAGAAGTGAAAATTGCAGCAGACGGCGAAATTTTAACTCGAGGTCCTCATGTCATGAAAGGCTATTACAATAAACCTGACCTAACTGCAGAAGCCATTGATGCTGATGGTTGGTTTCATACCGGAGATATAGGAACCTTTATCCATCATAAATTCTTAAAAATCACCGACCGCAAAAAGGAGATTTTCAAAACCTCTGGCGGTAAATATATTGCTCCCCAACAAATGGAAAATAAATTCAAAGAATCGGTAGTGATTGAGCAGGTAATGGTTTGCGGCGAAGGAGAGAAGTTTCCTGTAGCCTTGGTAGTTCCTGATTTCGCCCAATTACGCGAATACTGCAAATTCAAAGAAATTCCTTATACCACCAATGAGGACATGATTACGCATTTAGAAATCATTCAAAAAATTGAAAAAGAAATCAATGAATTGAATGAAAATTTTGCCCAATATGAAAGGGTAAAAAAAATAAAATTAATGCCCAAACTTTGGAGTGTGGAATCAGGGGAACTCACGCCAACCTTGAAATTAAAACGTAAAAATATTACCCAAAACAACAAGCATCTTATCGATGCCTTGTATGAAAATAAAGTATAATATAAGGGTTATGAAAAAAATTGTTTTTTATTGTACTGCCTTATTCGCTACGGTGCTCGTTTCCTGTAAGGTAGATGTGGATAATGCTGTTAAATTAAATAAAGTAGAGTTTACCATTAAAACCGATGATAATGGTGCAATTGCTAGTACTGCAAAAGTATTTATTTATGATTCAGAGGCAGCATATCAAAACGATTATACCAAAGAAGATACCATCGGTGCAAGTGCTATCAATAAAGGTATAACCACAAGTGGAAAATTCAATATCGAATTGACTTCTAACAAGCCTTACTGGGTCAGGGTTATTTATTTCCAAAAAAGTGCAGAGGTTTTAAATGCTGGCAAAACAGTCATGTATAGCAACGATGAACTGGGCGTTCAGTTTGGTCCTTTTGAATCCAAAAATTTTGAAAACAACAACCTTACTACCAAAGCCAGCATTACTTTAACAAAAGCCTATTGTTATTTATTAGTGGCTGCCAAGGATAATGCTTCCATTGAAGTTTCTGTTTTTAATGCCCGCAACAAAGCCTGTGAAAAATTAAGTTTCAATAATAATTTGGTAAACAGTGGTGCATTATCTATTGGATCATTAGATGAGTTAGAGAAAAATTTGTTCACCAAATTTGACAAACAAGACCGCCAATATATGGTCTTTGTGGTACCTAAAGGCAATATCAGCATTTATTATAAATCCATGGCTGGCTGCAATAAAGTGGTCAATAAAAAAATAACCGGAGACAAAAGGGTGGTGGTTGATGTACTCGAAAGCTGCGTAACCGGCACCTTGGTTTTTTACAATAAATCAAGTGATTTTACAGATATCAAAGTCATTCTCAGTACCCCAAGTGATACCATTGGAACTTTAGAAGCTACAGAATTAAGCTATACACACACCAATGTCTGTGACTTTTCAAGTTCCAGAAGTCTTATCAAAGTGAGCAGAGAAATTGGTACTTACAAATACGTAGCCACATCAAAAAGTGGCAACCGTGAAATTAAAGGTACTGTAAGTATCACCACCGCCAATGAATGTAAACCTGTGGAGATTTTATTAACAAGATAATCTCTATCAAGTACAGACAAATTTCTGAAAATTTATTTACTGTGAAGAAAAATTTAACCATTACCATACTTGTATTTTTTACCCTAACCAATGCTTTCTCCCAAGAAAAAGAACTCCTTCCTTGGAGTTGGTTTGGCTATGGAGGTTTGATGCAGGTAAATACAAGCAATAAGACTACTATTGGAAAACAAGAAGCACTATTTACAGATTACAATGCTTCTTTGATGTGTGGATTGGGTGGTTTGTACGCCTTCAACAATTATTTTGCCGTAGGGCCAAGTATTCGAATTGGTAGTGCTTCTAAAACAAATTTTAATGTAGGAATTATTGGTATTGGACCAATTTTTCAATTCAATATTTTCAAAACGACCCGTAAATTTTCGCCTTATATTTTCTTAGAACCTAATTTTTCTTATGTAAAAATGAGCAGAGATGCTCATCAAATCAACATCACTGGCGAAAACACCTCTGCTGGATTTGTAATTGATGACCAAAATGTGGACATCTCTTCTGCCTCTGCAAGCTCCAATGTTTGGGGAGTTTCAGCCGGAATGGGTTTGGATTATAGAATCGCACAACGCTGGAAGTTGTTTTCAGAAGTAGGCTTTAACCGCTATTTCACTACCAATTCTTCCTATTTTACCGACAATTTTACCAATGTTTCTGCACTGATGTATACCGACATGGTTGTTGGGATAAGGTGCAATATGGCGAAAATCAAAAAATTAAAAGAACAGGATAAAAACAGGGTACTTGCAAAAATTCATAAAGATTCTTTAAATGCTAAAGGAAGTCTTTCTATAGTGGGTAAACTCGATGGCTTTCAACAAAATGGTGATGGCGTGACAGTATTATTGGTGAATGAAAAAGGAGAAATCATCAAGCAAACCCTTACGGACAAAGAAGGTTATTTTGTGTTTACCAAAATTGACAAAGAAAATTACGACATTGTTCTTGAACAGCCACTTCCAAATGTAACCGCCAACGCCTTTACCGAAAGTGATGAGTCTATTCTTAAATTCGACAAGAATGAACTCTCTATTTTAAAAAACAACAACAGTCAAAATGTTAAAGAAATAGTGATTGGGCAGGCGCTTAACAAGACGACCAATTTGCCTGCATCTGATATTCAAGTGTATTTGCTCAACCAAAAAAATGAATTGGTTGCACTTACCACCACCGATGCCAAAGGCTATTTTGCTTACAAAGATTTGCCTCCGTCTGATTACAAAATATTGTTTTCTACACCATACCCAACCATCAAGTCAAACGTAACTTATGCCCTGAGTGATTCCGATATTTCCATCAAAGACGATTCGCTAACAAAAGACAGCAAGCTTCTGATCTATGGAAAAGTGGAAAGCAATGGAAGTACGCAAAGTCTTGCCCAGGAAATATTCTTGATTGACAGCAATGGCAAAATCATCAAAACCACTACTGCCGACAAAGAAGGTTATTTTGCCTTCACAAAGATTCCCGGAGTCGATTACCATATCGTTATCAACAATGGCGACCACAAACTGAAGATAAATACCAATTATGAAATTTCAGATCCTGATTTGTTTGTAGCCGAATCGGCGCTACCTAAATTTAAATATACCAAAATAGCCAATGACACTACCTCGAGGGCTGTAAACCAAATATTAACCGGTAAAGTTACCGCTATAAATCCTGACCAGTCGGTAGAAGACTTGTCTATGTTATTGATTGATGATCAGGGAAATATAGTAGAAAGGGTGAAAACGGACAAAAAAGGGAATTTTGTATTTACCAAATTGAGTCCGGCCAATTACCATGTAGTATTTGAACAAAAAAACACCAACCTCAAAGCCGAAGTATTCATTCCAGACGACAATACCTCATTAATGATTAGCAAAGAAGACCTCAATAAGTTTGAATTCAAGCGCATTAAAAAGGACACTTCTGAAACGCACAGCATCACCATCAACGGAATTACCCGACTTGCAAATACCAACGAACCGGTGGAAGATGTATCGGTATTGCTGATGGATGAAAACGGTAACGTTGTTCGAAGAGAAAAAACCAACAAAGACGGTGTGTTCAACTTCAAACATCTTGGTTCTGAAAATTATCAGATTAGGATAGAAAGTAAGGTTAAAAACATTGTGGCCAATTTCCAGGTTTTCGATGACCAATCTACGCTATCTATTAATGACAAGGATAAAAATGAAACAGAACAACAACCTGACTCTTTGCTCGGCACCATTTACTACAATAAAAACGTATTTTTGTTAGATGCTAAAATGACATTGACACTTAACAAACTGATCAAATTCCTAAAAGCAAACCCAAAAACCATCAAATCTCTAGAACTGGATGCTTATGGTGATGCGTCGGGAACGGATGAATACAACTTATGGCTTACCCAAAAACGTGCACAGGCCATTTATAACTATTTGGTGAGTAAAGGAATCAATAAAAAAATTATCAACATGCACCCTTACGGAAAAGCCCTCACGATTGACAGCAAAAACAGTGTTTCCGATCCGCAGCTGAATAGAAAAACCGATATCAAAGCCATTAAAATAAAGGCGGTTAAATAAGGGGGATAAATAATTTTTGTTTGGGATAAAAATGGTAATTAATATTTGGGGCGTTCCCCGTTGCAAGTTGTTCAATTAAGGAATTTTGGTACTTTCTAATCCTTGTAAATCAGCTTAATCTGCCAAATATGTGTGCAATTTGGCCCCGTTATTCAACAGGGTTCTAATACCAAATACATTTTTAATATAGACCGTTTGTGTCAACTTTAATTTTATAATTCAGTAAATTTTATTTAGGATTAGGAGGATTTTTTTAAATTAAATTGAAAAAATTTTAGGTGATTTTTATAAAGATATAAATTTTCAATAGGAGCTTATTTACAATGTGTTATGAA
>CALPQG020000117.1 GCA_943325655.2 Bifidobacterium breve
AGCAGCAGCAGAATCAACTTTCGCAGAATCAGCAGGAGCAGCAGTTGCAGCAGAATCAGCAACAACTTCAGCTTCAGTAGCAGCAGTTGAATCAACAGCAGCTTCACCTTCAGCTTTTTTCTCGCCGCAAGATGCGAACGCAAACACACTAGCAACAGCTAGAATAGCAAATACTTTTTTCATAATAGTAATAGATTTTAAAATGATTTAGTAAGACAAATATACACAGTTTTTGATTTATCAAAAAACTTTGGGCATTTATTTTTTCCTATAGATGATAGTTATCGGTACTCCTTCAAATCCAAAGTGAATTCTGAACCTATTTTCAAGGTAACGGGTGTACGATTCTGGTATCTCATCGGGATGATTACAGAACAATACAAAAGTGGGAGAATGGGTTGGAAGCTGTGTTAAATACTTGATTTTTACATAATTACCTCTAGCAGCGGGAGGTGGATTGTAATCTATATCTTTCAGAATGAGGTCATTCAATTTAGAAGTCGGAATACGCATCACTTTGTTTTGATACACTTCTTCTGCCTTCTCTAATACCTGAAAAATTCTTTGTTTTGTTTCAACAGAAGTAAAAACAATAGGGTAATAATCGATAGGCGCGAGTTTTTTACGTATGGAATCTTCAAATTCCTTCGCCGTTTTGGAAGTTTTTTCTATTAAATCCCATTTATTGATGACCAAAACTATCCCTTTTTTATTTCTATGGGCAAGGCCAATAATGTTCATGTCTTGTGCTTCTAATCCTAAAGAAGCGTCTAGCATGATAATACATACATCTGTTCTTTCCAAAGATTGGATAGACCTCATCACAGAATAAAACTCAATATCTTCTTTTACCCTCGCTTTTCTACGAATACCGGCGGTGTCAGTGATGATGAAGTTTTTATCATAAAGGGTATAATGCGTATCAATGGCATCACGCGTAGTACCTGCAATGTTGGTCACAATACTTCTTTCTTTACCAATTAAAGCATTCAACAAAGAAGATTTTCCCACGTTTGGACGGCCCAAAATCGTAAAATGAGGAATACCTTCATAAGGATTCTCAAGGTCTTCTGATTCAAAGTGTTTCACCACTTCTTCTAACAATTCACCTGTACCTGATCCATTTTGAGAGGAAACTGGGAATATTTCTATCCCAACAGAAAGGGCATAAAAATCACCATAATAGTTAGATTTTACCGGTGTATCGGCCTTATTGGCAATAATGTATACCGGTTTTTTCTTGGCACATTTACGGAGCACATTGGCAAATTCCTGGTCTAAACCAGTAACGCCTTCGTTGATATCCACCATAAATAAAATTACACTGGCTTCATCAATAGCCAATTGAACTTGTTTACGAATTTCACCTTCAAAAATATCGTCAGAACCTGTTACGTAACCACCTGTATCTATGACCGTAAAATTACGACCCAACCATTCTCCAAAACCATAATGCCTGTCACGGGTTACACCGCTTTCATTGTCCATTATCGCTTGACGCTCGCCTATAAGACGGTTAAAAAAAGTTGATTTCCCCACATTCGGGCGACCAACAATTGCTACTACATTTGCCATTTTTAGCTTATTGTTTAGAGTTACCTATGCTGAGTTTTTAGTTTTTAGTGCTTAGTTTTAAGTAAATTACTTTAGTCCTAATACCTAAACATATCATCAGATTAAGCTCTTATAACAGGATTCTCCTGTTATCTACTATTGAATGTTTAATGTTGTACTCAAAACTAAACATTCAACATTAAACACTTGTATTACCCGTTCATAGAAGTTAAAAACTCCTCATTGCTGCGGGTACCTTTCATTTTATCTTGTAAAAATTCCATGGCTTCAATGGAAGTCATGTCACTCATGTATTTACGCAATATCCAAACCCTGGCCAATTCGTCTTTGTCCATCAACAAGTCTTCACGACGTGTACCAGAAGCAGGAACGTCAATGGCAGGATAAACACGTTTGTTGGCTAATTTTCTATCCAATTGAAGTTCCATGTTACCAGTACCTTTGAATTCTTCAAAGATAACCTCATCCATTTTAGAACCTGTTTCAATCAATGCTGTAGCGATGATGGTCAATGAACCACCATTTTCTACGTTACGCGCCGCACCAAAGAAACGCTTAGGTTTGTGCAATGCATTGGCATCGACCCCACCAGAAAGAATTTTTCCTGAAGATGGCAATACCGTATTGTAAGCCCTGGCCAAACGGGTGATTGAATCCAAAAGAATAACCACATCATGACCACATTCTACCATACGTTTTGCTTTTTCAAGCACCATGTTAGAAACTTTTACGTGACGGTCAGCTTGCTCATCAAACGTAGAAGAAACTACTTCTCCTCTAACATTGCGTTGCATGTCCGTTACCTCTTCAGGACGTTCATCAATCAACAAAATAATCAGGTAAACTTCAGGGTGGTTTTGTGCAATAGCGTTGGCGATATCTTTTAACAATACCGTTTTACCCGTTTTAGGTTGTGCCACAATCATCCCACGTTGTCCTTTACCGATTGGGGCAAAAAGGTCCAAAATACGTGTTGAAAGTTGGCCTGAACCAGTACTTAAATTCAATCTTTCCTGAGGGAACAATGGGGTTAAATATTCAAATGGAACCCTGTCACGAATTTCTTCTGTGGTTTTGCCATTGATGGTTTCCACTCTCAACAATGCAAAATATTTTTCTCCTTCTTTCGGAGGACGAATTTGACCTTTCACAGTATCTCCCGTTTTTAAACCAAACAATTTGATTTGAGAAGGTGACACATAAATATCATCAGGAGAGGCTAAGTAATTGTAATCGCAAGAACGTAAAAAGCCATAGCCTTCAGTCATCATTTCAAGCACCCCTTCATTCAAGATAATGCCGTCAAAATCTTTGACATTGCTTTGAGGAATTGCTGTAGCAGTTTGTCTTACAGGAGCTGCAGCTGGAGCAATTCGGGTACGAATAACATCCCTTGGAGGGAATTGTTGTTCATTGCCTGAAGTGGCATTTGTTTCCAATTCTTTTGCTTCAACTTCTGGGTTACTTACCACATTGGTAGAGAAAGGCACTTCTTCTCCCAATACTTCTGTAGAAGGAAGAAAAGCAGGATCCATGTCTGTAGGGATAACAATTTCCTGAACGTTTTCGCGCTTCACACGAGGTCGAATTTTTGGCTCTTCGTTGAAAGCTTCTGGAGTTACCCTTTTTTCAATGGGTTTTTCTATGGTTTTTTCTGCTGGTTTATCAAAAGACAATTCTACTACTGGTTTCCTTGGAGCAACTGGTTTTGCACTTGCTTCGGCAATAGGAATTCTTTTTGCGACAGGAGTAGATTTTGTTTCCTGATTTACTTTAGCAACAGGAGTCCTTTTGGGCGCGACAGTTAATTTGGGTGCCTCAACTTCTGGTAAAATAGCCTGTTGATCCAGAATTTTGTAAACGAGTTCTTCTTTCGCTAATTTTTTATAGCTTTTAATGCCAAGGGTTTCGGCAATTTCTTTTAATTCTGACAATAATTTGTCATTCAGCTGATCGATATTGTACATACGAAATTTTAAAAATGAGTGAAGCCAGGGCCTACTCTTGGATTGATTATTTTAGTGAGGGTTATTGTTTTAAAGCAACAAAAACGAAGCTTTTAACTTGAGGAGCTTTGAATGTCTATAATAAAAACTTTTCAAAGCTTTCGCAAGATAATTATACTTTACAACATGTCAAGCAAAAACACAAGAAATTTTAATTTGCCTAAAAAAGACTGTAAACGCATGCTTTCAATTATTCTTCGAATATTAACGTAATGGAATTCAATAAAATTATATTCCCTTTCAATAAAAATGTTATTCTTTAAAAAATTCAAACCAGTATAACATCAAAAAGGCTTAGTCTTCACATGAAAACTAAGCCTTTTTGATATACCGATAATTCAACACTTATAACGCATCATTTGATTTCCTGAGTTTGCTGTGGTGTTTGCTGTAACCAAAATAGATGACAATACCGATTCCCATCCAAACAATCAAACGAACCCAGGTCTCTCCAGGCAATGAATACATCAAAAACAGGCATACCAAAATCCCTAAGATAGGAACTAAAGGCACCAATGGCGTTCTGAATGAACGTGGCGCGTTGGGCTGGGTTTTACGGAGAATCAATACACCGACACATACCAACACAAAAGCGAACAAGGTACCGATACTCGTCATTTCTCCAACAATGGAAACTGGAACCAAAGCAGCAAATACACTTACCAATACGGCAAACAACAAATTGGATTTGTAAGGTGTTTGAAATTTAGGATGTAAGTCTGAGAATATTTTTGGCAACAATCCATCTCTTGACATCGAATAAAACACCCTCGATTGGCCAAGTAACAATACCATAATCACAGAAGAATAACCAGCCAAAATGGCGATGATAATTAATTCCTGCAAAAATACATAAGGGGTGTTTGCAATGGCTTTGGCCACAGGAGCGGCTTCGCCAATAAAGTTTTTGTAGTTTTCAAGTCCGGTCAAAACGTGTGCAAACAGTACATACAAAATCGTACAAACAAGCAAAGATCCTAAGATACCGATGGGCATGTCTCGCTGTGGATTTTTTGCCTCTTGTGCCGCTGTAGACACAGCATCAAAACCAATAAAGGCAAAGAATACTACGGCAGCTCCAGTCACCATACCTGTCCAGCCAAAGTTTTCAAACTTACCTGTATTTGCAGGAATATAATCGGCATAGTTGGCAGGATTGATATAGCTCCAGCCCAACACAATAAACGCAATGACCACCGTAATTTTCAATACGACTACAAAACCGTTGAACTTGGCAGATTCTTGTGTTCCTCTGATCAACAACAATGACATCAATACGGTAATAAAAACAGCAGGTAAATTCAATATTCCGGTAATGGATTCCCCATTTACGACAATGGTTTCAAACGGCGACATCATCCATTGGTATGGAATATTGGCGACATGAAATTTTTCTAAGAGTTTAATCAAATAGCGGCTCCAGCTAATGGCAACAGTAGCGGCTCCAACGGCATATTCCAACACCAAATCCCAACCAATAATCCAGGCGATAAACTCACCCATAGTGGCATAAGAATAGGTATAGGCCGAACCGGCTACGGGTAACATGGACGCAAACTCGGCATAACACAAACCGGCAAAGGCACATCCAACCGCAGCAATGATAAAAGAGATGGTTACTGCTGGGCCAGCATTGGTGGCGGCTGCAATTCCGGTGAGTGAAAATAATCCGGCACCGATGATGGCTCCGACACCCAATGCCACCAAACTCGTAGCGGTTAATGTTTTTTTGAGGCCTTTTTCAGAGGAATCGGCATCGTTCAAAATTTGATTTAATGACTTGGTTCTAAATAAATTGTTCATTATAAGGTTTTATTTCAATCAACAAGTATAAAGAGTTTATTTTAATATACCTAAAAATTATACCTTCAGCTATCTAAAATTGTACGCACAAAAATTATTGATGCTTAAATCATACATGAAAACAATTCAACCGTATTATTCACTAAAAAAACATTCAAGCAATCGATTAAGTGAAATTTATTCGACAGACTAAGACTTCAATTTAAAAATTAAACCCACAAAAAAAGAGTCCCAATACGCATCGGGACTCTTTTCATTTAACCTATTTTTTGTTTGAAATTACTTAAATAGTTTCTTCAACCACTTTTTGTTTAACGGGTTCTACCAAAGATTTTTTACTCAAGTCAAGTACAATTGGTACCGCAATAAAGATAGAAGAATAACTACCAAATATTACCCCAATCAACATGGCAAAAGAGAAGCTTCTAAGAATTTCTCCACCAAATACAAACAAGATAGCAACCACCATAAATACTGTCATTGCTGTCATAATGGTACGACTCATGGTATGGTTGATAGAATCATTCAATACTTGTGCTTTATTGTTTTCGGCCATTGCTGGATTTTGTTCTGAAAACTCTCTTACACGGTCAAACATTACCACGGTATCATTGATGGAATAGCCCACAATAGTCAATATAGCCGCAACAAAAACCTGGTCAATTTCATAAGAAATTCCAAACCAACGTACGATAGAGAACACCGCTACAGTCATCGCAGCATCATGCAACAAGGCAATAACACCACCCCAACCAAATGAACGGTTTTTGAAACGGAAAGCCACATAAATAAAGATACCAACCAATGACAGTAACAACGACCAGTATGAAGAGGTTTTAATATCATCTGCAATGGTAGGACCTACTTTTGAAGAACTCAAAATTTCAAACTTGCTGTTTTTATATTTAGTCAAACCAGCACTTAAAGCGTCTTCCACTTTTTTATCACCATCCGCTGATTCATCATCAATCAAATAACTGGTGGTTACTTTCACTTTGCTGCTTGACCCAAAAGTTTTTACCTCTGTACCAGTTTGCGCAAAAGCATCAGAAAGGTTTACTTTCAAATCAGAAGCAGAAACAGGTTCAGCAAACTGAACGATATAGCTACGACCACCTTTGAAATCAACCCCTAAGTTTAAACCTCCCTGAGCAACTATACTTACCGCTCCTAATACCAATAATGAAATAGAGAAAGCATACGCTGCTTTTCTTTTACCGATATAATCGAAATTTAAGTTTTGGAATAGGTTTTTAGAGAATACGGTATGGAAACCAATATTTGTAGGATTCTTTTTAGTGACAAACCATACCAAGATTACTCTTGAAATATAAACGGCTGTAAAGAATGAACAGAAAATACCGATGATCAAGGTAATGGCAAATCCTTTGATTGGACCTGAACCTAAGAAGAACAAAATCACGGCAGACAATAACGTCGTCACGTTGGAGTCAAAGATAGAGCTAAATGCTTTGTCATAACCCAACTCAACAGCACGTACCATTGAAGTTCCTGCTCTTAATTCTTCCCTTATCCTTTCAAAAATAAGTACGTTTGCATCTACGGCCATACCTACTGTAAGTACGATACCCGCTATACCTGGCAATGTCAATACAGAATGGAACTGTACCAAAATACCTACCACAAACAACACGTTAAACAACAAGGCAATGTTGGCAATCATACCACCACCACTGTAATAGGCAAACATAAACAACACCACCAAACCAAGTGCAATCACCATAGATATTAAACCTTGGTTAATGGCTTCCTGACCCAAACTTGGACCAACAATCGCTTCTTCCACAATTCTGGTTGGCGCAGGCATTCTACCTGATTTCAGGATATTGGCTAAATCTTTTGCTTCTTCCACTTCAAAGCCTCCAGAAATACGACAACTACCGTTTGGAATTTCTCCATTTACGTTGGGTGCAGAATACACGGCATTGTCCAATACAATCGCAATCTGTCTTTTGTCTTGTGATGCGCTGTCTGTTGCCATTCTCCATTTACGAACGGCATCGGTATTCAAATTCAAAGAAAC